>SYIB01000206.1 GCA_005798965.1 Planctomycetia bacterium | reverse complement strand
TGCCGTGCGCATCGACCACTTCATCGGGTTCTTCCATGCATACGAGATCCCGGGCTCGGCAACCACGGCACGGCAGGGGACATGGAAGCGTGCCCCCGGCCGAGCACTGCTCGGTGCGATGGAGCACGCGCTGGGCAGCCTTCCGCTGATTGCAGAGGATCTCGGGGCGCTCACGCCGCCGGTCGTGGCGCTGCGCGATGACTTCGGCCTGCCGGGCATGAAGCTCCTGCACAACGCGTTCTACGGTGATGACTCGGGCGAGGCGCCGCATCGCCACCCGCGGCACTGCGTGTGCTACCCCGGTACGCACGACAACGACACGACGGTCGGTTGGTGGGAGCAGCTGCAGCCTGCCGCCAAGGCTCGGGCGCGTGCCTACATGGGCTGGGATGGATCCGATCCCGCCGCGCAGCTCAACCGGCTGGCGTTCACGAGCCCAGCCAACACGGCGATCGTGGCGATGCAGGATGCGCTCAGCCTTGGCGCCGAGGCACGCATGAACCTTCCGGGGACGGCCAGCGGCAACTGGCACTGGCGGTTGCAGTCTCGTGGGGCCGCGAGCCTTCGGCTCGATGCGGCCGAGCGCCTGCGGTCACTGGGGGTGCTGACCGGTCGTACGCGCGCTGGTGCGCGCTGAGCGGTCCGGCCCGGATCAGAGCCCGCCGCGATGGGCTGGGATATAGGCCTCGCGCAGGTACTCCGCGAGCATGCGGTGCGTGTTGAACATCGGTGGCACCGTCGCGGTGCTCTGCAGGGCGCGATCGATCCAGCGTTGTGGCAGGCCAGCGCCGTCACGGTCATAGAACTCGAGGCGCATCTCGCCTTCGATGATGGAGTACAGCGACTGCGAGTCCTTGCGGTCCTGCGCCTCGCGGTCCTGCATCGGCTGCGTGTCGCCGATCGCCCAGCCGTTGCGACCGTCGAAGCTCTCGGGCCACCAACCATCGAGGATCGAACAGTTGAGGCCGCCATGCATCGGCGGCTTCATGCCGCTGGTGCCGCTCGCCTCGTAGGGGCGCAGGGGAGTGTTCAGCCAGACATCGCTGCCCGCGGTCAGCATGCGGCCGACCTCCATGTCGTACTCCTCGATGAGTGCGACCTTGCCGCGAAGGCCGTCTTCCTTGCAGAGTTCGTGGATCCGCTGCGCGTACTCCTGGCCCGGAACATCGCGCGGGTGCGCCTTGCCGGCAAACACGAGCTGCACCGGCCGTCGCGGGTCATTCAGGATCGACTTCAGGCGCTCGAGATCCTGGAAGATCAGCGGCGCGCGCTTGTACGTGGCGAATCGGCGTGCGAAGCCGATCGTGAGCGCATCGGGCGAGAAGGCCTGCATTGCGGCGTTCACGCCGATCGATCCCTCGCCGCGACGAAGCGCCTGCCGGGCCAGCCGCTCGCGGATGAAGTGCACGAGGCGCGCACGCAGCCGGCTGCGCAGGCCCCAGAAGCTGGAGCGGTCGACGCCGAGCGCCTTCTCCCAGCCGTCCATCGTCGGAGTGTGGCGATCAAGACGAAGGTTGATCTCCTTGCGCCAGAAGGCTTCCGCGTCAGGGTCGATCCACGTTCGCGCGTGCACGCCGTTGGTGATGCTGCCAATCGGCACGTCCTTGCTCGCGCAGCCGTAGACCTTCGTCCACATGTCGCGGCTGACCTCGCCGTGCAGTTGGCTCACGCCGTTGATGCGCGAGGCGAAGCGCAGGCAGATCGCGGTCATGCAGATGGGTTCGCGGAAGTCGTCGGGCCGCTCGCGGCCGAGCGCGGCGAACTCGTCCTGTTCCATGCGCGCCTGGCGCAGGACCGGGCGCAGTGCCTCGTAGGCCTCCTCGACGCCGTAGCGGTCGTGGCCGGCGGGGACGGGGGTGTGCGTGGTGAAGACGGTGGTTGCCTTGACGTGCGCCTTCGCATCGGCGGGCTTCATGCCGTCCTTCACGAGTTGGGCGATGCGCTGGTACGCCACGAACGCAGCGTGGCCCTCGTTCAGGTGGTAGACGGTCACCGGCTCATCGAGGTGCTGCAGCGCCATGCAGCCGCCCACGCCCAGCAGCACCTGTTGACGCAGGCGCAGCGAAGGCTCGCCGCGGTAGAGGCCTCGGGTGAGCTCGCGGTCCTCGTCGCTGTTGCCCTTGACATCGCTGTCGAGGAGGTAGACGGTCGTTCGGCCGACCTTCATCAGCCAGACCTTGGCCTTCACGCGGCTTGAGCCGATGGGGCACACGATGATCGCGCCCGTGTCCTCGACCGGCATGCGGTCGAAGTCGTACTCGGGGTAGAAAACGCGCGTGGAGCCATCCTCGGCCAGTTCCTGCAGGTAGTAGCCCTGCCGGTAGAGGAGCCCGACGGCGCAGAGGCTGATGCCGAGGTCGCTGGCGCTCTTGAGGTGGTCGCCCGCCAGCACGCCCAGGCCGCCAGCGTACTGCTGCATGCTCTCGTGCACGGCGTACTCGCTGCAGAAGTAGGCCACGCGCAGCGACTTCAGATCACCCTTCGCGCCGCGACCCCACCAGGTGGCAGCATCGTGATAGGCCTCGAGCGACTTGCTCGCCTTGGCAAGCGCATCGAGGAAGCGTTCATTCTGTGCGCAGAGCGCGATGCGCTCGTCGTTCACCGTATCGAGCACCTGCATGGGCGATTGCTTGGTCGCGCGCCAGAGCACGGGGTCAAGCATCTCGAATGGGATGCGCCCCTCGGGATTCCACGTCCACCAGAGGTCGCGGGAGAGTTCCTCGAGCTGGAGGCGGATGGTCTCGACGGTGTCAGTCTGTTCAGCCGCGCGTGCCATGGGGGCTCCTTGGAGGGTCGAGGATGATAGATGTCGCTACAGTGTGCGCACCTCACGGAGAACACCATGCATTACGTCATCGCCTGCTCGTGCCTCGTCGCTGGACTCGCCGCTGCCACCACCCTTCAAGATGGCTTCAAGTACAAGGTCCATGACCTGCAGCGGCCTCAGCCCACGGCTGTGACGCCGGGCTCGCTGCAGGGGTCGACGGCCCCGAGTGACGCGGTGGCGCTGTTCGACGGCAAAGTGTCCGATAAACTTTCCAGCGGCGGCAAGCCCTGCGCCTGGACGATTGAGAACGGCGAACTGGCCGTGAAGCCTGGCTCGGGTGACATCGCGACCAAGGACTCGTTTGGCGATTGCCAGCTGCACCTGGAGTTCATGGTGCCCGCCGGCCGCGAGTGCAAGGGGCAGGCTGGCTGCAACAGCGGCGTGTTCTTCATGAATCAGTACGAAGTGCAGATCCTCAACTCGCACAACAACGTGACCTATGCCGATGGCATGGCGGGCGCGTGCTACGGCCAGCACCCACCGATGGTGAATGCGTGCCGGCCCCAGGGCGAGTGGAACGTCTACGACATCGTCTTCCGGGCCCCGCGCTTCGACAAGGACGGCAAGTTGGTCACTCCGGCCTACGTCACGCTCATGATGAATGGCGTGCTCGTGCAGGATCATGTGGCCATGCTCGGCACGACCGCGCATGCCGCACGGGCCAAGTACAGCGCGCACGCTGCTGAACTCCCGATCCGGCTGCAGGACCACGGCGATCCGCTGCGCTTTCGCAACATCTGGGTGCGTCGACTTCCGGAGCCGCAGAAGGCCGAGTGAGGCCCGGCTGCGCGTAGCCTGCGCGCATGCAGTTCGATCCCGCTGCGCTCGACGCCGAGCGCATCTACAAGTTCATGATCGGTGCGATCATGCCCCGGCCGATCGCGGTCGTGGGCACGCGCGCGCCGGATGGCAGCAGCATCAACCTCGCGCCGTTCTCGTTCTTCAGCGGGGTCGGCAGCAATCCGATGACGCTCTGCTTCTGCCCGGCCAACGATGAGCTTGGTGCCGAAAAGGACACGCTGCGCAACGCCAAGCCCGTGGCCGAGGGTGGCAGCGGCGAGTTCACCGTGAGCGTGGCGCCGCACCGGATCATCCAGCAGGTGGTTGCGGCTGCCGAAGGACTTGCCTACGGCGAGAGCGAGTTCGAGCTGGCTGGCCTCACCCCCGCGGCAGGGGTCCGCGTGCGCGCACCGCGCGTGGCCGAGAGCCCGATTGCCTTCGAGTGCCGCACGCTGCAGGTCATCCGCACGAACCCCGGCGCGCCGTCGGGTGGCAACCTTGTGCTCGGTGCGGTCGAACTGATCCATGTCGATGATGACGCGATCGATGTCCGCGGTCGGCTCGATCCTGCGCGCTTGGACCTGGTCGGGCGCATGGCCGGCCTGGGCTACTGCACCACGCGTGATCGCTTCGACCTGCCGTGGGGACGGGCGGCGATCAAGGTTTCTTGAGGTGGCGGGGTCCGGCTTCCTCGGGGCTCAGGCCGAGCGACGGCGACGGACGCACCTGAGACCGCCCGCACCACGGGTATCGTCCACGGCATGAAGAACACCCTGTTCGCGACCCTCGTGCTGGCCGGCCTTGCCGGTGGCGTGGCGATGACCGCTTCGGACGACACGGCCAAGGCGACGACACCCGCAGCCGAATGGACGCAGCTCTTCAACGGCAAGGACACCACCGGCTGGATGGCCTTCGTGCCCGATCTGAAGGGCAAGGACCAGATGGCGCCGTGGAGCGTGGCGGATGGCTGCCTCAAGTGTGCCGGCAACCCGATCGGCTACATCCGTACCACGGAGAAGTACGAGAACTTCGAGCTCGAACTCGAGTGGCGCTTCGATCCCAAGAAGGGCGCCGGCAACAGCGGCGTGCTCCTTCGCACGATCGGCGAGGACATGGTGTGGCCCAACAGCATGGAAGCGCAACTCCACAGCGGGAACGCGGGCGACATCTGGAACATCGGTGACTTCCCGATGAAGGCCGCAGCGGACCGCACCAACGGCCGGCACACCCGCAAGGAACACGCGACCAACGAGAAGCCGCTGGGCGAATGGAACCGCTATCGCATTCTGGTCGATGGCAGCCGGCTTGAGCTGTGGGTGAACGGACTGCTGCAGAACGTGGCGACCGACTGCAAGGTCGTGCCCGGCTGGATTGCCCTCCAAAGCGAGGGTGCCTTCATCGAGTATCGCAACATCCGCCTGAAGAAGCTGCGCTGACGGCTCAGGAATTCCGGCTGGCGAAGTCGCGCATGTACTGCGCGAGCGCCACGCACCCCTCGCGGGGGAACGCGCTGTAGATGCTCGCGCGGATGCCGCCCGCGTCGCGGTGGCCGGTCAGCCCGTCCATGCCCTGCGCTGCCGCCTCGGCCACGAAGCGAGCGTCGAGCTCTGGGCTGGGCAGGCGGAAGCTGACGTTCATGAACGAGCGACACCAGCGTTCGGTGAGCCCGGTGTAGAAGCCGTTGCTCGAGTCGATGGCGTCGTAGAGCAGGCCGCTCTTGTCCATGGCTGCACGCTCGAGCGCCTCGGGGCCGCCCTGCGCGGCGATCCACCGGAACATCAGGCCCATTGCGTGCACACCGAAGGTGGGTGGCGTGTTCAGCCGGCTCTCGCCACCAGCGTGCGCCGCGAAGCTCATCATCGTGGGCAGGGCGGGATTTGCGGTGGCCAGG
>SYIB01000205.1 GCA_005798965.1 Planctomycetia bacterium | reverse complement strand
TCCTCGCCGGTGTAGCCGGTGCGGCTCACGATGAGCTTGACGACGATGAGGTTCTTCTGCGTGAAGCGGTAACGCTTGAGGTTGGGGATCTCTCGGCTCATGCCGGCGATGAGGTCCATCGCCTTGGGCCCCTGCAGCGCGCACATGGCCGTCGACTCGGTTTGGTCCTCGAGCTTGAAGACCATGTCCCCCTTGACGGCCGCGAAGTGGGCCAGCAGCTTGGCGCGGTTGCTCGCATTGCAGACGACCAGGAAGTCACTGTCGTCCATGCAGTAGACGATGATGTCATCGAGGCAGCCACCCCGCTCGTTGCACACGATGCCGTAGCGGCACTGGCCTGACTCCATGCCCAGGACCTGCCGCGTGCAGATCATGTCGAGGAAGCGGCGCGCATGTCGGCCCGTGAATCGCAGACGCCCCATGTGGCTGACGTCGAAGAAGCCAGCGCTCGCGCGGCAGTGGCGATGCTCCTCGATGATGCTGCCGTAGGAGAGCGGCATCTCCCACCCGGCGAAGTCGACCATCTTGGCCTTGTGCTGCAGGTGGAAGGAATGAAACGGGGTGCGCAGCAACTGTGTCGCGGTGGTCATGGTGGTCCTCGCTTGAAGAGCACCCATCGTAGACGCGCGGCCCGGCACCGGCCTGCCGCTCGGGGGTATGCTCCACCCATGTTCGCCCGGAGTGCGCCCACCAGCCTTTCCCACGCGTTGCTGCGCGTCCTGGTCGTGGCGGTGCTCCTGCTGGCTTGCCCCCCGGTCCTCGCGCAATCCATTGACGATGCCACGCTGACCGACCGACCGGTGAGCAAGATCATCTTCGTCGGCCTCGACCGCGTGACCGAGCAGGAGGTCCGCAACAACATCCGCATGGCCTCGGGCCAGCCCTTCGATGCCAAGGCCGTGAAGGACGACGTGGCCAACCTCTACCGGCTCGGCCACTTCGACGTGGTGCGTGCCGACGCGGAACTCCAGCCTGACGGCACGGTCCACCTGACCTACCGCATGGATGAGCAGCCGCTGGTCTCCGACATTCAGGTCATCGGCAACACGATCCTCAGCGACCAGGAGCTGCGCAAGGAGATCGGGCTGTACGCGGGCGGTCCCCGCGACGACTTCCTGCTCGAGCGCGCCGTCACCAAGATCAAGGATCTCTACCGCGGCCGCGGCCACTACCTGGCCGAGGTGACCGTTGACGAGAGCGAGCTCAAGGACAACGGGATCCTGATCTTCCGGATCATCGAGGGGCCCCGCACCCGAGTGCGCTCGATCGAGTTCACCGGCAACCTGGCGTTCCCGGCCAAGCGGCTGCAGGAGGAGATCGAGACCAAGGAGTGGGTGTTCCTCTTCGGCAAGGGCGACCTCGACGAGGATCGGCTCGTCAGCGACGTGGCCGCGCTCGACCGGTTCTACAAGGGCCAGGGCTACGTCGACGTTCGCGTGGATCGCCGCGTGGACGTGGCGCCCGACGGCAACGAGGCGAAGGTCGTCTTCGCGGTCGAGGAGGGTCGCCAGTACCGGTTGCGCGACGTGACCATCCTGAACCTCGGCGAGGAGAAGGTGCCTGCGCTCACCAGTGAGCAGGCTCTGGGGCTGCTGCGGATCCGCCCGGGCGACGCGTTCCTCGAAACGCTGGTCAAGGGCTCCGTCGAAGCCGTGAAGGGCGCGTACCAGGTCATGGGTCACGCCGATGTCGTGGTGCAGAGCGAGTGGGTGCGCACTGGCGAGAGCCCCGAGGTGGACCTGGTGCTCAAGGTGCGCGAGGGCAGCGAGACGATCGCTGGCATCGTGCGGATCCAAGGCAACAGCCTGACCAAGGACAATGTCATCCGCCGGGACGTCATGATCGATCCGGGCCGGCCGCTCGATGCCCGGCAGGTCGACGAGGCGACCAAGCGAATCGAGCGCACGCGGCTCTTCGGCGACGTGCGCGTGACGCTGCAGCAGCCGGATCCTCAGGACCAGGGCGTGCGCGATGTGCTCGTCGAGGTCAAGGAGCAGAACACCGGCTCGCTGAACTTCGGCGTTGGGGCGAGCACCGACACCGGCCTCTTCGGGCAGATCAGCCTGACCCAGCGCAACTTCGACCTCTTCGACACGCCACGCACGCTCGACGAATTCTTCGCGCAGCGCGCCTTCCGCGGCGCCGGCCAGACCTTCAACGCGTCGATCTCGCCCGGCGTCGAGGTGAGCAACTACACGATCGGCATCAGCGATCCGCGGCTGCTCGACTCCGAGTGGGGTGGAGGCATCAACGCCTTCTACCGCACCCGTGTGTACGAGGACTGGACCGAGGAGCGCTGGGGCCCGAACGTGCAGCTCTCGCGCCGGCTCGGCGATCTCTGGACCTTCACCAGCCGCCTGAACTGGAACCGGGTCGAACTCACCGACTTCGATTCGTCGACGCCCACCATTGTGTACGAGGAACAGGGGCCCTACGACCTCGATTCGCTCACGTTCTCGTTCACGCGCACCAACACCGACAACGTGAACCGCCCTTCGCGCGGCACGCGCATCGAAGGCAGCGTCCAGCAGTATGGCGTGCTCGGCGGGGAGTACATGTACACCGCGATCAACGGTGAATGGACTGGCTTCTTCACGCTTGCCGAGGACCTGATCGGCCGCAAGAGCGTGCTCAAGACGACCGTGCAGAGCGGCTACATCTTCGACGACGAAGCCCCGCTGACTGAGCGCTTCTACCTCGGCGGCCGGACGTTCCGCGGCTTCGAGTTCCGAACGATCAGCCCCAAGAGCGCCAGCTCCGGACCGCCGGGCTTCGAGACCCCGACGGTGAACGCCGACGGCCAGGCCGACGGCGACCCGATCGGCGGCACGTTCAAGTTCTTCGCGGGCACGCAGTACGAGATGCCGCTCATCGACGAGTTCGTCAACTGGGTCGCCTTCTGCGACTCCGGCACGGTCGTCGATCAAGTTGCGCTCTCGGAGTACCGCGTCTCGGTCGGCATCGGCCTCCGCCTCTACCTCCCGCAGTTCGGACCGGTGCCGCTGGCGTTCGACTTCGCGCAGCCGATCGTGAAGGAAGACACCGACCAGACGCAGGTCTTCAGCTTCTCCGCCGACCTGCCCTTCTGAGCGCTTGCCGGGCCGCGTGCTCCGAGCATCGCTACCATCCGCGCCCATGAAGCACCGAACGTTCCTGCCTGCCGTGCTGTGCGTCCTCGGCGGCGCCGTCGTCGCCGCGAGCGCCTTTGCCGCCGGCCGCATCGCCGCAGCACCGACCGCCGTCGCGAGCATCGACATCCAGAAGGTCCTCGAGAAGATCTCGGCGCGCGCCGACACCGAAGTCGAGATCTCCCGCCTCGCCGTGGCGTTCGAGAAGGACATCACCGACCGGAGCAAGGACCTCGAAGCCCGCCTGAAGGCGACCGAGGCCATGACCGACCCGGCGCAGGTGCAGTCCACGCGTGATGCGCTCGCGCTGGAGAACCTCCAGCTGCGCGAGTGGACCCAACTCAAGGGGCAGGAGCTCGACCGCGAGCGCGCGCTGCGCTTCGAGGCGCTCTACCGCGAGATCCGCTCCGAGGCGCAGAAGCTCGCGCAGGTCGAAGGCTACGACTACGTGCTCGTGAGCGACGGCGCCGCCGACATGAAGCGCGACCCCCGCAGCAAGGAGTCGTACTTCGAGCAGGTGCAGCAGCAGATCGCGCGACGGCGCGTGCTCGTGGCCAGCGCCAAGGACGACATCACCGACAAGCTCGTGCTGCGCATGAACAACAACCGCGCCGCCGCCACCCAGGCCACCCCCAAGCCCTGACGCCGGACCACGGAAGGACCGAACCATGACCATCAAGACCGCCCTGCCCGCCCTCGCCCTTGCCGCCCTCGCGGTGGTTGCCGCCACGGCTCCCTCGTCTGCGCCGGTGATCGGCACCGTCGAGCTCGCCCGCGCCCTCAATGGGCTCGACGCCCGCGCGGGCCACGAGCAGCGCATGAACGGCGTGCAGTCCACGCTCAAGGACCAGGCCGAGAAGATGCGCGAAGAACTGCGTTCCCTTCAGGACGAGCTTGAGTCGTTCCAGCCCGGCAGCCCCAACTTCGCGCAGGCCGAGCGCAAGGCCCAGGAAAAGGTCGGACAGATGCGCGCGTTCGAGGAGTACGCCAAGCTCAAGATGGAGTCCGAGAGCGCCAACTGGATCCGCGAGGCCTACGCCGAGATGCGAGCGATCGCCGGCCGCATGGCCCAGGAGAACAACATCGACATGATCGTGCTCGACGACTCGGGTGCGCCGGTCGAGCCGGGCACGGTGCAGCAGGTGCTCGCGCAGCTCAACGTGCGCCGCACGCTTTTCGTCAACGCCAAGCTCGACGTGACCGACATGCTGATCCAGCGCATGAACGCCGAGTTCAAGGCCAAGCAGGCCGGCAAGTGATGCAACGGCCCCGAACCAGCGCCGAGGTCGCCGAGCTCGTCGGCGGCGAGCTCTGGGGACCGGGCCACATCACCATCGACGGCCTCGAAACGCTCGAACTCGCGCAGACGGGCCATCTCACGTTCATCGGCGAGCAGGCCTACGCCGGCAAGTGGGCCGCGAGCGCCGCGGGCGCCGCGCTCGCGACGCGCGGGCTCACGATCGAGGGTCATGATCCTGCCGTGCGGGCCATCATCTGGGTCAAGGACGCCGACCGCGCCATGGCGGCCGTACTCGCGGCGTTGGCGCCCGCCGTACCCGTGCCGGCTGAGGGCGTGCACCCATCCGCGATCGTCGAGCCCGGTGTGCTGCTCGGCGCAGGATGCCGCATCGGCGCGCACAGCTTCATCGGCGCGGGCGCCGAGATCGGCGCGGGCGCCGTACTCCATCATGGTGCGCACGTCGCTGCGGGCGCGCAGGTGGGCGCCGGCTCGGTGCTCTGGCAGCATGCGGTCGTGCGCGAGCGGTGCATCATCGGCGTGCGCTGCTCGGTCGGGGCCAACGCGGTGGTTGGCAGCGATGGCTTCGGATTCCGCCCGGACGAACGCGGATCGATCGTGCGCACGCCGCACATCGGCATCGCCCAGCTCGCCGACGAAGCCGAGATCGGGGCGGGAACCTGCGTCGACCGCGCGAAGTTCGGCGTGACCTTCATCGGGCCGGGCACGAAGATCGACAACCTCTGCCAGATCGGCCACAACTGTCGGATCGGCAAGGGCTGCGTGATCAGCGGTATGACTGGGCTCGCTGGCAGCGTGGTCGTGGGTGATTGGTGCCAGATCGGCGCGGGCTCGGGCATCGCCGACCATCGCACGATCGGCAACCGCGTCCGCCTCTCCGCCCGCAGCGGCGTCATGCACGACATCCCCGATGGCGAGACCTGGGGCGGCCTTCCTGCACAGCCGATGATGGATGCGTTGCGGCAGATTGCCGCCATCCGTACACTCGCACCGATCGCGGGACGCCTGAAGCGCCTTGTGGCGGATCCGCCCAAGGGCGGCTGAGTCGACCGCCGGTCGATTCGCCCCATGGCACCAGCCCAAGCACCAGCCTCCGCACATAAGTCCAAGCCGCGCCAGCACACGCTCGCCGGTCCCGTCCGCGTGTGCGGCAAGGGCCTGCTGATGGGTGTGGATGCCGATCTCGAGATCCTGCCCGCTCCAGCCGGCCACGGCATCGTGTTCGAGCGGACCGACCTCGATCCACCCGTGCGCATCCCGGCCCGCGTCGAGAACGTGGTGGTGCGCCCCCGCCGCACGGTGATCAAGTCCGGCGACGCCACGATCGAGACCGTCGAGCACTGCATGAGCGCCCTCGCAGGCCTGCGCGTGGACAACGCGCTGCTGCGCCTGCGAGGCCCCGAGCTG
>SYIB01000204.1 GCA_005798965.1 Planctomycetia bacterium | reverse complement strand
CTCTTGGTGTAGGCCGCGGGGATGACGACCTTGGGCGCTTCGGCGGTCGACGCGGCACCACCGCCATCGCACGCAACGAGAGACGCACCAAAGGCAAGGACGATGAGGGCTTGGGTGAGGCGCATGGGCGGATCGTAGGGACGCGCGCAGCGCAGTTCCAGTGCGGGGACGATCCCCCGGCCGATGGCCTGGGACGGCGCACCTTCTCGAGCCACGACGGCGCTCCGCGATCCGTGAAGGCACTCAGGCCTGGGGTGGCTCGGGCCGGTACCCCTCGAGGATCGGCTGCGCCATCGCCCACGCCTCGTCCATCGAGAGCTTGACGCGGCCGCCAGCCGCCTGCGCGTGACCGCCGCCGTTGAACTGGCCAGCGAGCACGTTGACGTCGAAGTACGGCTGGCCACCGCCACGGGGCTTGCTGCGGAAGCTCATCTTCGTGATGCCCCGCTCCTGCTCGGTCATCAGGATGCTCACGCAGACGGACCCGACCATCATGGTGCTGTTGACGACGCCGCCGATGTCCTCAGGGCGGGCCTTCGAGCGCTCGAAGTCCTCGGGACGCAGCTGCATGACCGCGATGCGACCATCCTGGAGGAAGCGCAGGCTCGCGAGGGCCTGGCTCGTCGCAGCGAGCCGCTCCGGGCGCTCGTTCTCCTCGAGCTGGCGGTACAGCGTGCTCTTGTCCACACCAAGCGCGAGCAGCTCGCTCGCGAGGGCGAACGCCGCACTGTCGGCGCTCGAGAAGCGGAACCAGCCGGTGTCGGTGGCCAGCCCGGCGAACATCGCCTCGGCGATCGATCGGTGGGCGTTGCCGCCCGGCCGAACCATGCTGATGTCGAGCGCTCGCACGACATCAGCCACGACCATGGTGGCGCTCGCACACTCCGGGCGCACGAGCCGCAGCGCGGCCAAGTCATCGCCCGAACGATGGTGGTCGATCAGGATCGCGCGCTCACGCAGCGGCTCGAGCCAGGTCAGGTAGGGCTCCAGTTGCGAGCGCGATCCAGTGTCGACGATGATGACCAGGTCATGCGACGGGCCGGGCAGGCCACGACTCACATGGCGCACCTCGCCGGGCTCGGCGAGCGACTGGATGTTCGGATCGACCGCGCCCGCCACGTAGCCCACCGCGCGCTTGCCCAGCGCGCGGCACATGCGCACGGCAGCGAGCAGGCTGCCCATCGCATCGCCATCGGGCTTCTGGTGCGTGATCACGCAGGCATCCGTGCAGGCACTGATGCGCGCGGCAAGCTCGGCTGCTGTGGCGTTGCTGGTGTAGCTGAAGGATTCAGGCATGGAGTTCCTTGCGGCACCGAGCGGTGTCGGCGCCGATCTGGCGGATCAGGTCATCCACCTTGGTGAACCGGACCTGGTCGCGCACCCAACGGCGCAGTTCCAGCCGAAGAGGCCAACCGTACTCGCCGATCGTGCCGTCAAAGCCAATGAGATGCGCCTCGACCGTTCGACGCGCGCCGGTGAAGGTGGGCTTGATGCCAACACTGACCGCGGCGATGAACACGCGGCCATCATCGAGGTGCGCGGTCGCCGCGTACACGCCATCGGACGGGAGCAGGCACCCGTCGCACGCGAGGTTGGCCGTGGGAAAGCCGATGTTGCGCCCGCGCTGATCGCCCTGTTCGACCATGCCCACGAGTTCGTGCGGGCGACCGAGCAGCCGCTCGACATCGGCCACACGCCCGTGCTGGATCATCCATCGCACGGTGGTGCTGCGCGCTGCGACGATGTGGCCCGAGTGGAGCGATGCCTCGACTTCGGGAACGACCTCGACCGTGAAGCCGAGCTTGGGGCCGAGCTCCTGCAGCGTGGTCACATCACCTGATCGTCGATGGCCAAAACGGAAGTCGGGACCCTCGATGATGCGCCCGAACGGCACGCGATCGCGGAGCCAACGGAGGAATTCCTCGGGGGCCAAGCCAAGCGTGGCCCGGTCCGTGGCGAGGGTGAGCACATTGGCAGCCCCCGCTGCGCGCAGGTAGTGATCGCGCCGACGAGGCCCCATGATCCGCGGTGGTACCGGTAATCCGAGCACTTCGTTGGGCGTGGGGTCGAAGGTCACCGCCGTCATGCCCTGCTTAGCCCGGGCGACCAGCGCCTGGTGGCCCAAGTGCACGCCGTCGAAGTTGCCAATCGAAATCGCGGGCATGGTGCGCGCCGGGGGGGGGAGGCGCGAATTGGTAAGAATAGGTGATGGACCAAGCGTCTTCAACGGGCTCGACCTCCAGCACCCTCGACCGGGCCCAGCTCACGGCTGACCTGCTCCAGACCTACCGCGACGCCGCCGAGAGCGTGGTCCCCTGGTTCATCGGGCAGATGGGCCCCGGCTACTTCCAGGACACCACGCCCGACGAGGTCCGCAGCCACCTGCAGGCGATCATCGCTGCCAAGACCAGCGGCCGGCCGCTGAACATGACCCTGCGCAACAAGGACGGCTCGGTCATCACCGCCATCCGCCCGGGCGACTCGACCGGCGTGCTCGCTGCGGTGGTCGCAGAGCTGCCGATGGACCTGAGCCTGCGCTCGGCCCGCATCCACAGTGCGCTCGATGGATCGCTCGTCATCGACACGTTCGAGTTCGGCGAGCGCACGCCGCACGATCCGCGCCAGCCCGCGCAGGCGTCGCGGCTTGACGCCGCGATCCAGTACGCCGCGCAGCACTTCCGCGAGTGGACCCCCGAGGCGATGCGCACCTATGCCCAGGGCTGCAGCGGCGACTATGTGCTCACGGTCTCTCCCCTGCGCTTCTGCCGCCAGCGCAAGATGGTCCTGCAGGTCTCGGGCACCGACGGCGCCGCGATTGAGCTCGAGCCGGAGAGCGACCCAAGGCAGAGCCGCATCACGATCGCGTATGCGAATGCCCGCACCCGCACCATGCTCGAGCGCACGGCGATCGTGCTGTCGCGCGCCGGCATCAGCGTCGTGCGCGCGCACCTCGATGTGGTGAAGGACCCGCCGCACGGCTCGGTCACCATGCTCGGGTTCGTGGTGCAGACGGCCGATGGCCGTGCGATCGATCCATCGAGCGCCGCCTGGCAGCGCACCGCGCGCGATCTGATGCGCGTGAAGTGGATCGACCATCGGATTCTCGAGATCCAGGCGCGCCACCCGGCGCTCGATCTTGACCGCGCGGAGGCGCTGAGCGCCTTCGCTGCGCTCGTGCACCAGAGGCTCTCGCCGCAGAATCCCTTTGCATTCCACCGCGATCGCGTGCTGTCGGTGCTTGAGCAGTTCCAATCGATCTCGATCGGCGCCATCGACGCCTTCATGCGTCGATTCGATCCGGCTGGGGCCCGCGACGATGGTGCGTTCCTCAAGGCGCTCGAGGCGCTCGACGCCGAGGCCGCCCAGAAGGCCGATGGCGAGACCACGCTGACCATCCTGCGCACGACGCTCGAGGCGATGCGCGCCACGCTGCGCACCAACTGCCACATCGCCGATCGCTTCGGCTTCGCGCTGCGGCTCGACCCGGCCTTCATGGTCGGCACGACCCGGCCCGAGACCCCCTTCGGCACCTTCTTCGTGCATGGACGCGGCTTCAATGGCTTCCACGTGCGCTTCAAGGAGATCGCGCGCGGCGGACTGCGCGGGGTGCGCCCCACCACGCAGGCGCCGTACGAGCGCGAGGTCGACCGGCTGTACGACGAGGTCTACGGGCGCGCCTTCGCGCAGCAGCTCAAGAACAAGGACATCCCCGAAGGCGGCGCGAAGTGCGCGATCCTGCTCGAGGTGCCGGCCGACACCAACCGCTGCGTGAAGGCGTTCGTCGACTGCATCCTCGATCTGATCACCAGCGATGAGCGCACGCGCGCGCGAGTGATCGACCGCCTGGGATTCCAGGAGTTCATCTACCTCGGACCCGATGAGAACATCACCCCCGAGCACATTGACTGGATCGTGGCGCGGGCACGCCGGCGCGGTTACGCGCTGCCGAGCGCATTCATGAGCTCGAAGCCCGGTGCCGGCATCAACCACAAGGTGTACGGCGTGACGAGCGAGGGCGTGAACGTGTTCCTGGCCTGCTCGTTGCGCGCCCGCGGCATCGAGCCGACCAAGCAGCCCTTCACGGTCAAGATCACCGGCGGCCCCGATGGGGACGTGGCCGGCAACATGATGCGGATCCTCGAGCGCGACTACGGCGCCAACGCCCGCATCGTGGGCGTGGCCGATGGCTCGGGCTGCGGCGAGGATCCGGATGGTCTTGACCATGCGGAACTGCTACGGCTCTTCCGGGATGGCCTGCCCATCGGACGCTTCAACACCGCCAAGCTCGGGCCCAAGGGCCGGATCGTGCCGGTCGAGGCGCCGGACGGTGCGCAGCTGCGCAACACCATGCACAACCGCGTGGTGGCCGATGCCTTCGTGCCCGGAGGCGGCCGCCCGGCCACGATCAACGAGCGCAACTGGAAGGACTACCTCCTGGCGGATGGCCGCCCCAGCAGCCCGATCATCGTCGAGGGCGCAAACCTGTTCCTGACGCCCGAGGCGCGCGTGCGGCTCTCCGAGAAGGGCTGCCTGATCATGAAGGACTCGAGCGCCAACAAATGCGGCGTGATCACGAGCTCCTACGAGATCCAGGCCAGCATGCTGCTTGAGGAAGCCGAGTTCATGAAGCTCAAGGATGCGTTCGTGGACCAGGTGCTGGTCAAGCTGCGCGAGTTCGCGCGGCGCGAGGCCGAGCTGCTCCTCGCCGAAGGGCGCCGCCACCCGAGCGTACCGCTGCCGGAGCTGAGCACGAAGCTCTCGAAGGCCATGAACGCCGCGGCCGATGCGGTCTACGCGAGCATGGGCTCATGGACGGCCGAGGACAAGGCCGCAATGCGCGAGGTGATCCTTGAGCATGTGCCGGACGTGCTGGCCAAGACCGTGGGCGAGCGGCTCTTCACGGTGCTGCCGGCCCCCTATCAGGCGTGGATGGTCGCCAAGAGCCTGTCGAGCCGCATCGTCTACCGCGAGGGCATCGACTTCTTCTCGTCGATCGACTCGAAAGCAGTCGGCGCAGTGGTCCTCGGTTACCTCCGCAAGGAGAAGCAGATCGAGCAGCTCATCGCCGCGGTGCGCGCGAGCGGCCAGCCCTTCGCCGACCAGGCCGCCAGCCTGCTCGCCAAGGCCGGCACGCGTGCGGCGCTGATGGATCTGTGAGGGGTGGGCAGAGGACGGGTCGACGTGCGTGAGGGTCCCACGGCGCATGGGCTCAGGAAGGTAGTCACGTTGACAAGGCGTTCGTCATCTGCAGACGTTTCCGCGCACTGCGCCCTTCATTCTGGAGCACAGGTGCCCCAAGCCGCGAGTAGGATTGAGAAGTCAATTGAGGTGACGACGCCGTCCCCATCAAAGTCGGCAGACGGATCCGTGGCGCCGAACGCTGCAAAGAGTGCGCCGATGTCCTGGCCGCTGTGAACCCCATCGCCGTTCACATCACCGACGCACGGAAGAACCCGAAGCGCCACGGAATGATGACGTCCGGCAGCTACTTGCTTGCATCGTCCGATCTCGATCGGCACCTCGCACTGGCCAGCCGAGTTTCGGCCCCACGCGACTACGGTGCGATCGGTGCGCAACGCCACGCTGTGATAGCCACCCGAAGCCACCTGCAGAAAGAAGCCACTCGGGCATGCAGTGACCTGTTCGTGCTGATCGGAACCCCACGCGCGCAACGTGCCGCCGATCTGCAAAGCAACCGCATGGACGAAGCCTGGTGCCAGCTGCGAGCACACGCCAAGATCGGCAGGCGGCGAAGCCTGTCCGTGTGAGTTCAGCCCCCACGCTCGAACCACCCCGGCTTGTGAGATGACGTACGACGTGTATCCGTTGGCAGCCACGCGCTGCACCGCACCGAGATCGCTCGGCACCGCGCACTGTCCAAACCCGTCGTAACCCCACGCGCGAACGGCACCTTCCCGGGTCAGGGCAAGGGAATGGGCGTTGCCGGCGGCGATCTGCACGCATGGACCGAGGTCCGCCGGCACCATCGACTGGCCAAATTGTGGAATCTGCGACGTGTTCAAGAGCCCCGCACCCCACGCCCGAACGGAACCATCAGCGAGGAGCGCCAGGGTGTGGGTGCCGCCGCCGACAGCCGTGAGCACCGGCCCCAGATCGGATGGGACGATGGATTGGCGAAAGTTGGGGAAGCTGCCGTTGGTCGAACCTTCGGAGCCCGAACCCCACGCACGAAGGATTCCATCCGGAAGCACCACCATGGAGTGGAAGGCGCCCGATGACAGGTTCGAGACGAGGTCGATGGTCGGCTGCGGGTCGTCCTGGCCCTCGCAGACACCTTCAGCGCATCCCCACGTCACGATGCGATCCGAGGCGAAGCAGCGCATCGGGATCGACGCCACGATCGACGTGGTGGCAACCCATCCGAGGATTTGCAGCGCTGCTCGGCGCGGCGCGTGGTGCATGACGCATTCCATGCAACGACAGTACATGGAATGCCATGAAGATCCAGTGTTTCGCCAGCTCCTCGTGGCAGGCTGAAATATCGGCTTGTACTTTGAACGTAAATCCAGCCATGATCGTTGTTTGCGTACGCGCCCTGCCGCAGCGCGAACCGTTCTCGCGCGGTCTGAGGTTGGAATTTCCTGCGCTCATGGCCTCGGTCGTTCGCTTGGAACCGTGAATCCAGAAGAATCGACCTACCAGGAGAAACCATGCGTCATCTATGTGCTTTTGTTGTTGCTGCGCTCATCGCCGGTTCCGCCGCCGCTCAAGACTGCTTTGATGGGCTGGCGATTTTTCCAGCCTCCTCGTCTTGCTGCTCCAATTGGGGCTACGGCGGCATCGAGCAGTCGGGGCAGGACCTCTTCATGGGATCGGATGACGGTCGGATCTCCGTCCTCCGCCCCAACGCGACGGGCACGATGGCCCAGGTCCAACAGGTCAATGCGCCATCCGTG
>SYIB01000203.1 GCA_005798965.1 Planctomycetia bacterium | reverse complement strand
GTGCCTTGTCGAGACAGGCAGCCGCGCGGACCAAGTGAGCTTCGAGGAGTTCCCGGGAACGGGCAACATGGAGCTGATCCTTGACCGCTCCATCGCGGAGCGACGGGTCTATCCCGCCATCAATCTCGCCGCCAGCGGCACGCGCAAGGAGCACCTGCTCATGGGCGAACGGGAGATGAAGACCATGACCGCCCTGCGGCGCCGACTCATGTCGATGCCCCCCTTCGTCCAGGTCGAGCAACTGGTCGCCGCGGTCAACCGCACGACCGACAATGAAACGCTGGTCCGCGGAAGCGGCGCCTGAGCCGACGCACGCCCATGCCGGCGCCCAGCCCGTTCTTTGCCAACGCGTTCGACAGCGACTTGCGCGGCGATGGCCTGTTCCTGGCCGAGAGCCCCCGCGTCATCAGGCGCGCCCTGCACGCCATGCACGCTGATGCGCTCGGCCGCGCGCGCATGATGCCTCGCGTGCGGCCACTCGAACTGCTTGCCTGCGACGAGGCCATGGCGGAGATCGGCGATGCGCTGGGCTGCTTCCCGCTGGTCATCCACCGCATCAGCCACGACGAGCTCACGGCGCTCACCGGCTACCGGATGCATGATGGTGCCATCATGCTCTGTTCGCGCCCGGGCGAACCGAGCGCCAAGCGCCGCAAGAGCGAAGATGCAGCCTGCGCCGATCTCGATGCCTTCGCATCGAGCCTCCCAGCCTGCTGCACCGTGCTGGCTGGCGATGGGATCGTGCACACCGACAACATCGGCAGCCTCTTCCGCAACGCGGCGTGCTTCGGCGATGCAGCCTTGCTGCTCAGCGAACGCTGCGGCGACCCTCTCAATCGCAAGGCCATCAGGATCGCCAGCGGCCGGACCTTCACCGTACCGTGGGCCCGAGCCAACTCGCTTCATGATGCGCTTGCAGAACTGCGCGATCGCCACGGTTTTGCCCTGATCGCCGTCGAGGATTGCGCAGGGGCGAGGCCCCTGTGGGACGTGCCCATGCCTCCGCGGAGCCTGTTCGTCTTCGGTGCCGAGGGCGCCGGCGTGCGTCAGGCGACCATGGAAGCCTGTGGCACCACCGTCAACCTGCCCATGCAGGCCCAGCACGGCCTCCGGGAGGCCGATGACGTTCCGAGCCTGAACGTGGCGGTGACCTCAGCCCTCGTCCTGAGTGAGCGGCGACGCCGCCAGGCCCAGTCGGTGGCCGGGCCCGCGTGACGCGGCGATCTCGCGCACGTGCTCGGCAGGCACGCGCAGCACCTTGGCGCCCAGACGAGTGAGCACCTGCTCCATGCGCGCGTAGCCACGGTCGAGGTGGTAGACGCGGTGCACGATGGTCTCGCCCTCCGCAGCGAGGCCGGCCAGCACGAGGCAGGCGCTCGCGCGAAGGTCGCTTGCCATGACCTCCGCGCCACTGAGGGGGCTTCGGCCAGTGATCACGCAGACGTTCTGGTTGCGCTGCACCTGCGCCCCCATGCGGGCCAGTTCGGCCACATGGAGGAAACGCTCGGTGTAGATCTTCTCGGTGATGATCGAATTGCCCTGTGCCTGGGTGAGCAAGGCCATGAACTGGGCCTGAAGGTCGGTCGGGAAGCCCGGGTGCGGCTGGGTCGTGATCGTGGTCGGACGCAGGAATCGCTCGCTGAAGACGCGCACGCTGCAACGCTCATCGCTGTCGGCGGCGTTGAGCTTCTCGATGCGCACACCGATCTCGTTCCATCGGTCGAGCGCGCAGAGCAGGCTGTCGTAGGGGAAGTCGTGCAGCACGACCTGACCATTGGTGATGGCCGCAGCGATCGCGTAGGTCCCCGCCACGATGCGGTCGGGCATGACCGAGTGCGAGGCGCCCGAGAGCTCATCGACGCCCTCGATGACGATGCGCGGGCTGCCGTCGCCGGTGATCTTGGCACCCATCGAGCGCAAGAGACGCGCCACATCGACGACCTCGGGTTCGCAGGCAGCGCCCTCGATCACCGTGCGCCCCTTGGCCAGGGTCGCTGCGCACATCACGTTCTCGGTGGCGCCCACGCTCGAGCCGTTCGGGCCGCCGAGGAAGATCGTGGCGCCCGTGAGACGGTCAGCGCTCACGGTGATGTAGCCGCCTTCCATCTCGATCTTGGCACCGAGGGCGCGAAGTCCGCGCAAGTGCAGGTCGACGGGGCGATCACCGAACGCGCAGCCGCCGGGCAGGCTCACGAAGGCCTTGCCCCGCTTGGCGACCAGCGGCCCAAGCACGCTGATCGAGGCGCGCATCTTCTTGACCGTTTCGTAGCTGGCTTCCGACGTGTCGGTACCGGTACCGGTCACACGGATGCGACCCGGCGTGCGCTCGACCCCCATGCCGAGTTCCCCCAGCAATTTCAGCATGTTATCGATGTCGGCGTGGTCACTGACGTTGTCAAGCTGGACCGTGTCATCGGTCAGCAGCGAGCAGCACAGGAGCGGGAGTGCGGCGTTCTTGGCGCCCTCGATGCGGACTTCCCCGCTGAGTCGCTTACCGCCCTCGATCACGAAGCATTCCATTGCCATCGTTTACCTCACGTCAGGATTCATGAGCCGCATCCATGCGACCTCGCGCATTATGACATCGGCACGATGGCCTGTGTGGCTTCCAAACGCATTGACGATGATTTTGCCTTTCGTAGCATCTGCCCTTCCATGAGCGACCACGCCACCGTGAATGAACCGTCGATGCCCGAGGCAGCCATGCACCTCGTGCCCCCAACAGCACCCACGACGGCGGTGGTCACGTCCTCCGCCCTCTGCACCAAAGGCAAGTCGGCGAGCGTGGTGCGCCACGTCTGCATCGACGTCGGTGGCACGCCGCTCGAGGGGCGCTTTCTGGCAGGCCAGAGTTTCGGCGTCGTTCCGCCGGGCTCGGATGCGAACGGCAAGCCACACAAGGTGCGGCTCTACTCAATCGCCAGTCCGGGCTACGGGGAGGACGGATACGGCCGTGTCCTCAGCACCACCGTCAAGCGGCTCATCGACGAGCGCAAGCCCCAGCGGCCGGGCGAGGATCCTGACGATCACGGCCTGTTCCTGGGCGTCTGCAGCAATTTCCTGTGCGATCGCAAGCCCGGCGACCAGGTGCAGGTCACCGGTCCGGCCGGCAAGCGGTTCCTGCTGCCCACCGATCGCAACGCTCACGACTACCTCTTCGTGGCCACCGGCACCGGCATCGCGCCCTTCCGTGGCATGATCCACGAGCTGCTCGTCGGACCGCCCGAGGGCACGCCGGCCCGTGCGGCGTGGCGACCGTCGAACTCGTCGATCACCCTGGTCATGGGCACGCCGTACACCACCGACCTGATCTACGACGAGTGGTTTGCCGGCTTGGCTGCCGCGCACCCGAACTTCACCTACCACACAGTGATCAGTCGCGAGTCAGCGGCGACCCCGGGGCGTGGTGCCTATGTCCACCAATTCATGGACAGCATCGTCGAGAGCCTGCGACCGACCTTGGCCGGGACCCGCGGGCTGGTCTACCTGTGCGGTCTCGCCGGCATGCAGATCGGGGTGTACCGCATGCTCGCCCGCCACGGACTTGGCGATCAGTACTTGAGCCTGCATGAGGAGGTGTCGGGGATCGCGCCCGACGCCTGGACCGAGGACCAGCTCCGCCGCCGCGTCCACGCCACCCGACGGTGCATGGTCGAGGTCTACTGAGGCCCCAACCATTCCGGATTGCCCGATCCGATGGGTGGCTGCCCGCGTACCATCCCGGCATGGGCGAGGAACGACGCGAATTCGAGTCGCCATCCGACGCGGTCCGCTATGCGCTCGAGCGCATGAGCAAGGGCGAGTTCGCCGTGGCGGTCCCGGTGCTCAGGCTTGCCCTGCAGGCCGACGATGCGCACCCCGAATGGCAGCTCCACCTCGGGCGCGCCCTCGAGGGGGCTGGCCGCCTTGAGGATGCACTCCGGGCCTACACCCAAGCAGTGGAAGATCTGGATGCCCCGTGCTCCGCCCAGACCATGGCCGCGGCCTGCGCCGCGCGCATGGGCCTTCATGAACTCTGCCTCGAATGGGCGCAGGCAGCCTCGCGCTCCGACGGTGCGCACGATCCTGCCTGGGCACTGCAAGTCCACGCGCTCAACGCCATGGAGCGCTTCGACGAGGCAGAGGTCGCGTATTACACCGCCCAGGAGTATGGGGCACAGCTGCCGCTGACGGCGATCGAGATGGGCGATGTCTGCGCGCGCAAGGGCGACCATGCCCGAGCGGCGTGGTGCTACGAACATGCCCAAGGCCAGGGCGCCGAGCTCCCGGGTCTTCGCACGCGGCTCGGCTTCGCCCTGCAGTTCAGTGGCGAGCACCGCAAGGCACTGCGCGTCTTCCGCGCCGTCTGCGCGGCGAGCCCCCTGCCCCGACCCGACACCGCAGGCAACGGCGAAGACGACAGCGGCGCGCCGTACATCGGCCTTGGCCTCGTGCTCGAATCCCTCGGTCGGCTCGACGAGGCCGAGGAGGCCTTCAAGGTTGCTGCGCTGCACGGCGAGTTCCAAGCAGACGCTGCGCGTCGGCGCGGTTTCGCGCAGATGCGACTGGCGCGCTACATCGATGCGCGCATGAGTTTCGAGCGATCCCTGGCGATGGAACCGGGCGACATGGTGGCGCTTGCAGGATTGGCCGAAGCGGCCATCCGGCTCGGCGATGCCGGTGCCGCACGATTCGCCCTGCAGTCCATCGTGCTGCGCACGCGCGAAACGGGTTCCACGGCTGCCCTCGACGACCATCCGAGCACGGGCTACGTCGTTCTGGCCGAACTGGCGCTCGGGCTGGGGGCACGTGCGCTGGCGTTCGATCTGGCCTTCGTGGGCCGCGACGCCAAGGACGCCGGCGAACTCTGCAGCGAGCCACAAGTCGCACGATTGATCGGATATCTGGCAGCGGTCGAGCACGATGACCCACGCGCGGCACTGCTTGCACTGCATCGCGATCGGCACTGCGCCACGAGCGCATTCAATGCCGCGGTCGCTGGTCTTCGTCGGGGCGATCTGCGGCTGGCCTCAGCCTGCATCGGCCGCCTGCGCACCATCAGCCCCGACCACCACGCGCTGACCACGCTGCGCGTGCATCTGGTGTGGCACCGGATGATTCGGTCGTTGCGCCGGCTGCTCGGTCTGGCCACGATGCGCTGACCTTGCCTGCCGAGTTCACGCGGCCTTTGCGCGTCTCTGGAGCGGAAAGCTCATGCCCGGATCAACGACAGCAGCCCGCGGCCAAGCGGCCACGGGCTGCGGATCGATCGTTCGTCGTTGGACGACGCGGTCAGGTGCCGGCGTTGGTCTAGGGCAGCAGCGCCAGGAAGCGGGCGCGCTTGACGGCGAGCGCAAGTTGCTTCTGGACCTGCGCATCGAGCGCGAGGCGCTTGCGGCCGTACAGCTTGCCGTTGGGCGTCATCGCCCGACGAAGCTCTTCGACCTGCTTGTAGTCGATGAAGGACTTGCCCTTGGCGCCAACGGTGCGCTTGAAGGTCGGCGGAGGAGGAGGTGTGAATTGCGACATGCGTGACTCCATTCGTTCCTGTCGGGCCGAAGCCCAGGAGCGCCTTGGTCCCCGGTCAGGGGGCTTCCGTGACATCCGGAAGCGGCGAGTTCCGAACGATAGCGAATCTCGCGGTGCGCCGAAAGGTGCTCTGTGCGTCCGAAAGCGGTTATCCAGCGCCCCCGCCCGAGTCAAAGGTCGCTCGAACCTGCGCGCCGGCTCGGGCCACCGCATCAGCATCGATGCCCGTCTCCCAACCCGAGGCATGCAGCGCACGAACGAGGGACTCGGTCGCCAGGTTGCCGGGGGCCCCCGGCGCGTACGGACAGCCTCCCAACCCAGTCGCGCTCGAGTCGAAGGCCCGGACACCGATTGCCAGCGCGCGCTCGACGCAACTCAGCGCTGCTCCACGCGTGTCGTGCAGATGCAGGATGGTGTCCGAGGGTTCGACCACCGCGGAAACGGCGGCGTACATCGCCTCGATGGTGTTGGGTGTTCCGGCACCAATGGTGTCACCGAGGTCCAGCTCATCGATGCCCAGTTCGAGCAGGCGCGCCGAACAGCCCGCGACCGCCGCGGGGGCGATGGCACCATCGAAGGGGCACGCGATCACGCACGACAGGTAGCCGCGCACACGAACGCCCGCAGCCTTGGCTGCGCGGATCACCGGCGCCAGACGCGTGAACACCTCATCGATCGACCCATTGGTGTTGCGACGGCTGAAGCCCTCGCTCGCGGCAGCGAAGACGGCGACCGCATCCACACCGCAAGCCAGTGCCCCCTCGAGGCCCCGTTCGTTGGGAACGAGCGCGCTGTACGTCACGCCGGGCACCCGCCTGATGGATCGAAGGACTTCTGCGCCATCGGCCAGCTGTGGCACCCACTTGGGAGGGACGAAGCTGGTCACCTCGATCTCGGTGCACCCTGCCGCAGCAAGCGCATTGACGAACGCGGTTTTCGCGGCAGCCGGGACGACGGCCTTCTCGTTCTGCAGGCCATCTCGCGGCCCGACCTCGGTGATCCGGATGTGCGTCATCGCGTCTCCCGGTCGTGATCCTTGCTGATGCGCCACCAAAAGATGGCGACACCGACCATCAGCCCCACGGTCATCACACCGCCAGCGACGAAGAGCCAGAACTCGGGGACGACGCTCAAGTCATCCGCCGCGGTGCCGACAGGCATGTCCTGCAGCATCAGCGCGCGGACGGGAACGAACTCCATGATCATGGGGTGGCCTCCACGAATCGCAGCGAAGGCTGCACAACGGCGCGAGCGGTCATGCCTTCCGCGTTGACGGCGAGCACCGTGCCCGGCGCAGCATGCGCCGTGCGCACAGTGGCCAGCGCGATGCTGACGGCGCCGAGCATCGGGCTGAGCGTGCTGCTGGTGACCGCGCCGACCTGTTCCGCAAGCCCGCCGCCCTCGGTGAGCGAGAAGATCTGTTCCCCCGCTGTGGGCAGCGCATCGCCGATGATGCGCAACGCCGTCACGACCTGCTTGGGCTTGCCCAGGCTGTCCATGCGCGCCACGATCTCCTGGCCGAGGTAGCAACCCTTGGTGAAGCTCACGCGCTCGCGCAGCACGCCACTCTCGTGGGGCAGGCTGTCGCGACCGAAGTCGAGGTGGAACCAGGGTTCACCAGCCTCGATGCGGGCGATGTTCTGGGCGTACCAACCGCAGGGCCGCACGCGCCGCCGCCCCAGGGCCAGATCCACCTGCGCCACGAGCGCCTTCCAGAGTTCAGCCACTCGATCGGCTCCGCACGCAAGATGCACCGTCGGCACGCCGAACCAGTCCAGACGCCACGCGTGGCACGGGATCCCGGCCACCTGCACGATGCACGAACGGGCATCAGCCTGTGCGAGCACCGCCGCTTCGGCACCCACTGCAGCCAGTGCATCAAAGGTCGAGGGACCCGCAAGCGACAGGCAACGAAGCTTCGGATCGTGCGCCAGCTCGATCTCCTCGCTGAAGATGAACGATGACAGGCTCGTGGCAGCATGGGCTGCATCGAGCGCGTCGCACTCGAGCAACCAGTGGTCGTCAAAGGCGATGACCGCCACGTCGGCATCGATGCGGCCCTTGCGATTGAGCCAGAAACTCCTTCGCACGCCCCCAGCCTCGAGTGCACGAAGGTCCTGCGTGAGCATGCGCTGCAGCACGTCGAGCCGATCCTTGCCGCGTACGCGGATCACGCCGCGCGCACAACCATCAAGGAGTGCGCAGCCTCGTCGCAGTGCGGCGTACTCCACTTCCACGCTGCCGTAGCTCGCGGGAACCAGGGCAACGGGCTCGCCGCCGTCGGCCCACGGCAGGTACTGCACCTGACCCTCGGCCGGAAGGATCCCTGCGCCACGCTCCCCCGCTCCGGGTGCCTGGGCCACCGCACCGGCGCGACGCTGCGCCTCGCCGCGGGCGAACTCGGCATGGAGGGCGTGGAGGGCATCGTGCATGGGCGGAGCATGATAGGTTTCCCGACCCATGGACATCCCCCTGCTGCAACGTCTCTGTGAAACCCCAGGCATTCCCGGTCGCGAGGAACGCGTTCGTGCGCTCGTGCAGCGGGAAACCAAGGGCCTGTTCGACTCGGTCTCGGTAGATCCGATGGGCTCGCTGCTCTGCACCATCAAGGCCCGAAAGCGATCTGGAGGCCCGATCCTGGTGGCGGCCCACATGGACGAGATCGGCTTCTACGTGCGCCACATCGACGATCAGGGCTTCCTTTGGCTCAACCCGGCCGGGGGATTCGATGCCCGCAACCTGTTCAGCCGCCGCGTGCTGGTGGTCACCGAGAAGGGTGATCTCAAGGGCGTGATGAATCCCAGTGGAAAGCCAATTCACATCTCGAGCGAGGCCGAGCGCAACAAGGTGCCGGGCACCGAGGAGTTCTTCATCGACCTCGGCCGCGACGCAGGGGACGTGAAGAGCCGCGTGCAGGTCGGCGATTACGTCGTCATGGACGAGCCCTTCATGGATCTGCCCACCGCGGTCATCAGCAAGGCGCTCGACAATCGCTTTGCCTGCTTCATGGCCATCGAGGCGATCCGGGCGATCGCCAGGCGACGCGGCCAGCTCTCGCGCGACGTGGTCGTTGCCTTCACCACACAGGAGGAAGTTGGCCTTCGCGGCGCAATGACCGCTGCGAACGCCGTGGGTGCGGAGATTGGCATCGGGCTCGACGTGAATCTGGCGTGCGACACGCCAGGCGTGCCGGACTCGCAGCGCGTGACCAAGCATGGCGTGGGCGCCGCAGTGATGGTGCAGGACGGCAGCATGATCAGCGACTACGGCCTGCTCACCCAGGTCTGTGCGATCGCCAAGCGCAAGAAGATCCCGCACCAGCGCGCGATCCTGCCGCGTGGCGGTCAGGATGGCGCTGCCATCCAGCGCAGTGGCAAGGGCGCGAAGTGCATTGCCATCGGTGCCGGCACCCGTTACATCCACACGGTCACCGAATCGATCAACAAGAAGGACCTGAAGGCCGCGATCGATCTGCTCGCGGAGTGCCTCGTCACGCTGTGATACGACCAGCGGTGGCCACAGGCCCCGCCACGGCGCTTGGCCACATCAACTGAACGAGCCCGCACCGAGGAGGAATCGGGCGATGCGTTCTGCGGCATCGGGTTCGGTGCGTGCCTCGAGTCGAGCTCGCATGGATCGCCGCGTGGCATCGTCGTGCATCAGCCTCAGCATCGGCTCACCAAGCGCGTGCAGGTTCGCCTCTGGCTCGACCGCGTCCTTCGCGAGTACCGCCGCGCCCTGATCAACCAGTGGCATGGCGTTGTGCATCTGGTGCAGATCGGCGTGATAGGGATACGGCACGAAGATCGTGGGGACGCGATTGGCCGCAGCCTCGCCCACGCTGTTGGCCCCGGCACGACTGAGGGCCAGATCGGCTGCACCCCAGGCCAGTCCCATGCGGTGAAGGAACGGCATCACGACCGCGTGCACGCCCGCGGCCCGGTAGCCCGCCTCGAACCTGGCCGCCCCGCCGCTCACGCCGGGACCGCACAGGTGCAGCACCTGCCAGTCCTTGAAGGCCCCCGGTTGGCGCTGGGCCTGGAGCAGCATGAAGTCATTCAGGCTGTTGGCGCCTTGGCTTGCACCCGTCACGAGCAACGTGCGCACGCCAGGCAGCAAGCCCAACTGCTCGCGGCACGAAGCCTGCTCAGCTGGCGCCAACGCCAGTCGACGCAGTGGCATACCGATGATGTCCCGCGCGAATCCTGGCAGTGTGGGCGTAGGAATGGCGCTCACGACCTCACGGGCTCGACGCGCCACCCAGCGGTTCGCTCGGCCGGGCGTGGCATCGAGATTGACCAGCAGCACCGGCACGCCGCGCGCACGCGCAGCATGAACAACCGGTGCCGTCACGAAGCCTCCGAGCGAGACCACCCACGATGGCTGCAGCCGGTCAATCATGCGGAGCGCATCGGCGCGCCCACGCACGAACGCCCGTATGCATCGCAGCAGTTTCCGTGGCCGCAGCGACATCGGCTCGGCCGCGATCGCCACGAACTCTGCACCGGCTTCGTTCAGCATCTGTGCATCGATCGGACGCTGGCTGCATGCAAAGACCGGCCGGCATCCTGGATCGATCGCCTTCATGCGCTCTGCGATGGCCAGTCCAGGACTGATGTGGCCGCCTGATCCACCACCAGCAAGGAGCACGCACCGATGCGCCACGGCGAGCGATGGGCTGGACGACACGCCTGCGCTCGCTGCAGCGGCGGTCATGGTTCGGCGGGCTCCGGCATGCCGCCAGAGACCGAGACCTCCAGATCGCCTGACTCCGCAGTCGAACCACCGATCGGCGGGGTGCTGTCGGTTGTCTGCCCATTCATGCGCGCCACACGACGATCCATGGCGATCACCATGCCTAGGCAGAGCGCCGTCATCATCCAACCGGTTCCACCACGGGAGATCAGGGGAAGCGCGATGCCCTTGGTCGGCGCCATGCCCGTCACAACCACCACATTGATGACGGCCTGCAGGCCCACCGTGGTCCCAATGCCCAGCGCAAGCACCCGGCTCATTGGGTCAAGCGCGAGCTTGCTTGGTTCGGCAAGCTTGCTCGACTCAGTGGTCGACGCCACCCGGCTTGAGACCACTTGGACGATGCACCACACCAAGCCGACGTACAGCAGCAGCACCGCCACCGCTCCAAGCAGCCCCATCTCCTCGCAGATGATCGAGTAGATGAAGTCGGTGGTGCCTTCCGGCAGGTAGCCGAACTTCTGCACGCTGTTGCCAAGCCCCCGCCCGGCAACGCCCCCACCCGAGATCGCTCCCATGCTCTGGATGATGTGGTAGCAGGAGCCCTGCGGATCGCTGTAGGGATCGAGCACCGAGAAGATGCGCTTGAGTCGGTACGGGCTGATGAAGACCAGCGCAATGAACCCCGCAGCTCCAACCGGCAGGAAGGCAACCGCGTTCCACACGTTGGCTCCACCAGCGAGCAGCATGATCACCGCCACGCCCGTGACCAGCACCGCAGTCCCAAGGTCCTCGCCGGCGATGCCCAGTGCAACAATGCCCACGATCGCCATCGGCAGCAGAAAGCCCGGCACGAAGCGCTGCATGCGATCACCGGTTCGGGCGATGTACCAAGCCAGGCCAATGGGCATCAGCCCCTTGGCGAGCTCGCTTGGTTGAAAGGTCAGCGGTCCAAGGCTGACCCAGCGGCTCGCCCCATTGACTTCCTTGCCCAGTCCAGGCACGTGCACCGCCAGAAGCCCCAAGAGGCTGAGCCCAGTCGCCCAGACCAGCGGCGATCGCCATCCGGACCAGCCGGCCATCCGCTCGATCGGCAGCACCATGCCCAGGAGCAAGCAACCCATCGAGGCGATCGCGAAGATCGTGTGCCGATCCAGGAGAACCGCAGACAGGGTGGTGCGGGTGTCTCGCGCGACGGTGACTTCAGCGCTGTTGACGAACACCACCCCGATGAGGAGCAGCGTGAGGGCGAGCAGGGCGATGCCATGGCCAGCGCGGAGCACGTCCAGATATCGGCTCGACGGGGTGAGATCCTTCAGTTCCAGCGAATGCTCGCGCTATCCTCGGCCGATCGATGCGCGTGTATCTCGAAACCTTCGGCTGCCAGATGAACGAGCTCGACAGCGAACTTGTGCGCGGACAGCTGCAATCGCTCGGCCATCAGTTCGTGCTGCACCCCGATGACGCTCAGGTCGTGCTGTTCAACACCTGCAGTGTCCGGGAGCATGCCGAGCAAAAGGTCTACAGCAGGCTCGGCCTTGCGGGGGTCCGCAAGAAGCAAGGCGAGCAGCTGATCGTGGGCGTGATCGGGTGCATGGCCGAACGGGATGGGGTGGACCTGTTCAAGCGATACCCCCAAGTCGATCTCATGTGCGGGCCGGGCGAACTCGACCGCCTGCCCCTGCTCATCGACAACGCCTCCCGCGCCGATGCCGCCGATCGATCCGAGCGCGTTGCCCTGGCTGGCAACAAGAGCCGTCGGTCAGCCACGCTTCAGGCCGCCGAGGACAACCTCGAAATGCTCGACCTGAGCCGGGCCTTCGAGCCGGTCGCCAACGATGCCAAGTCGAAGTCGGCCTACGTGCGCATCACCCGCGGCTGCAACAAGTTCTGCACGTACTGCGTGGTGCCCCACACCCGCGGTGCGGAAGTCCACCGCCCCCCTGCCCACATCGTGGACGAGTGCAAGCGCCTCGTGGATGCTGGCGTGATCGAAATCACGCTTCTTGGCCAGACGATCAATCATTATCGGTACACCCACGGCACGGCACTGACGGTCGACGGTCACGAAGCGCCGCAAGTCGGCCCTGGCCTAGCCGCCTTCCGCAAGCCGCTCGGCCCGGGGGCGCGCACCACAACATTCGCCGATCTTCTGCACCGGATCCATGAGGAGGTGCCCGGCGTTCAGCGCCTGAGGTTCGTGACGAGCTACCCTCGCGACTTCGGAGACGACATCCTTCACGTCATGCGTGATTCGCCGCGCATCTGTCAATACCTGCACGTGCCCGCGCAAAGCGGGAGCGACCGCCTGCTGAAGGCCATGAACCGCGGCTACACCGTTTCGGAGTACCTCGAGTTCATCGATCGCGTCACCACCACCCTGCCGGACTGCACGATCGGCGGCGACATCATCGTTGGATTCTGTGGTGAGACCGACGAGGACTTCGAAGCCACCTGCGAGCTCATCCGCCGCGTGCCCTACAAGAACAACTTTATCTTCAAGTACAGCCCTCGCCCAGGGACCGTGGCGTTCGATCGCTTGACCGATGATGTCCCCGACAGCGTGAAGCGAGCTCGAAACAACGCCCTGCTGGCGTTGCAGAACTCGGTCAGCGCACGCGTCCACGAACAATGGGTCGGTCGCACCGTACGGGTCTTCCTCGAGGATCTTCGTGAGCGCTCGGCTCCGGCGCAGGCAGTTCATCGTCACGTGGCGGTGAGTGTGGCGGGGCGATCAACCGCGTCAAACCCCGCGACGATGCCCGTGCGTCAGATTATTGGACGTACACCCGGCGACCTTATCGTGGCCCTTCCGGCCCCGAATGATGCTCATTCGATGCTCGGGAGCGTTCGAACTGCAAGAATCGTTGGGTCCAAGCCGCTTCTGCTTGACGGTATGTTCGCGGCAACCTAACGTCTCATGGAACTGCGGGTGCGCCTCAAGCGTATCGGCAGGCAATCACGGTCTTTGGCTCTGGTCCGAGTGAAGTGGAAAAGGGACCTTGCTATTTGTTTTTTGTGTTTTGCGATTCAATCGCTTGACCGACCCCCGCATTGGTTTACCGTTAAACCGCTCCGGCAGCTTTGCGCCGAAGCAGTTCCCTCCCTCCCCCTTTTCCCTAGGTTTCGAAAGGAAGAAAGATGATCAAGTCCTTCGTTGCGGGCTCCATGCTCGCCGCGGCCGTTGCTTCGGTCGCCTCCGCCGGCTTCACCGGCTACTCAGTCCAGCGCACCGTCACCGCTGCCGGCAACATCCAGTACCAGATCTTCGCGAACTGGGACACTGCCAATCTTGTGTTCCTGAACGCCTTCAACTTCGCCACTC
>SYIB01000202.1 GCA_005798965.1 Planctomycetia bacterium | reverse complement strand
GTCGATGCCGGTACGCGCACAGTCCGCACACGACCGATCAAGGGGACCCGCGCCTCGGACGGCTGTGCCGATGAACTCGAACGATGCGACAAGGAGCGCGCAGAGCTCCACATGATCGTCGACCTCATGCGCAACGACCTCGGCCGGGTCTGCTCGATCGGCTCCGTGCGCGTGAGCGAGCCTCGCTCGATCGAGCGCCACCCCACGGTGCACCATGCGGTCGCCGAGGTTTCCGGCACGCTGCGGGCCGGGATCGGGCATGCGGAACTGCTGCGCGCGACCTTCCCACCGGGCTCGGTCACAGGTGCTCCGAAGATTCGCGCCATGCAGATCATCGATGAGCTCGAGCCCTTCGCACGCGGTCCCTACTGCGGTGCGCTTGGCTGGATCGGTGACGATGGCGCCGTGGCGCTCAACGTGGCCATCCGGACCTTCGGCCTCGAGGAGGTCGAGGGCGGAACGCGGCTCACGTACTGGACCGGATGCGGCATCGTGGCCGACTCCGACCCGGCCCGCGAGTGTCGCGAAAGCCATGAAAAGGCAGCCGTGGCGCTGCTGGCGGTGGGCACCGGCCGGCTGCCGGCGGACTCCACCGGCCGCTGAGCGGGCGCGCACGGCCGGCGGCGGTTCACAGACGCCGCACGACCTACACCGTCAGACCGATCCAAACCGTCGGCTCAGAGGATCTCGGCCGCGAGGCTCGCGAGCTCGCTGCGCTCGGTCTTCGAGAGCGTGACGTGCCCGGCGATGCGCTGGCCCTTCATGCGCTCGATCAGGTGCGCCAGACCGTTGCTCGCTGCATCGAGGTACGGGCTGTCGATCTGCCCGATGTCGCCGCAGAGCACGATCTTGGTGCCTTCGCCGACGCGGCTGACGATCGTCTTGACCTCGTGCGGGCTCAGGTTCTGCGCCTCGTCGACGATGATGAACTGGTGCGGGATGCTCCGGCCGCGGATGTAGGTGATCGGCTCGAGCACGACCTTGCCACCGGCGATGAGCTGGTCGAGCCGCTGCTCGGTGCTCTTGCTGTCGGGCTCCGAAGAACTGCCGCCGCGCGTGCTGAGCAGGTACGTGATGTTGTCGAAGATGGGCTGCATCCAGAGCGAAAGCTTCTCGTCCTTGTCGCCCGGCAGGTAGCCGATGTCGCGGCCGAGCGGCATGATCGGGCGTGCGACGAGCAGCTTGTCGAAGCGCTCCTCACGGAGCGTCTTCTGCAGGCCTGCCGCGATCGCCAGCAGCGTCTTGCCGGTGCCAGCGGGGCCGATCAGGCTGACGACCTTGACTTCGTCGTCCAGGAGCAGGTCGAGCGCCATCGTCTGCTGCACGTTCCTGGCCAGCACGCCGAAGACCGGCTTGCGGGGGCCCGTCACGGGAATCAGGTGCGACGTGTCGGCGAGCCGTCGTGCAAGGCCGGTGTGGGACGAGTCGGTCGAGTCGGCAAGCACCACGAACTGATTCGCCAGGATCGTGGTCGTGGCCTGCGCCGTTCCATCGGGCGCAACGCTCGGGAACGACTCGAGCCGCGACAGCGGGAGCTGGCGCTCGTCATAGAGGTCATCGATCAGGTCCGGCGGCACGGCAAGCGTGACGTATCCGGGGTGCAGCCAGTCGCTCTCGATGCGGCCGGCCTCGAAGTCCTCGGCGGGCACGCCGAGCGCATCGCACTTCACGCGCGCGTTGATGTCCTTGCTGATGAAGATCGCACGCAAGCCACGGGCGTGCAGCGCATGCGCCACGCCGATGATGCTGTTGTCGGCCTTGTCGGCCTCGAGTTCCCAGCTCGGCGCCGGGTCGAACCGCATGATCCGGACGCTGCCCCCCTGCTCGTTCCAGACCACGCCCTCGTGGAGCGGACCCGCCTCGCGGAGCCGGTCGAGCGCACGGATCACCTGGCGGGCGTTTCGCCCCGTCTCGTCGTTGTTCTTCTTGAAGCGATCGAGCTCCTCGATCACCATGAGCGGGATCACGACCTCGTGCTCGTCGAACTTGAAGATCGCATTGGGGTTGTGCAGCAGCACATTCGTGTCGAGGACGAAGTGCTTTCGCACCTGCTGGCTTTCCTCGCTGTGCCGACCCGATGCGGGGCTGGCGGTTGCGGACGGGGATCGGCCGGCAGATCGGGGTCCACCCATGGAGCGCCTCCTGCGTGCACAACCTGCGGGCATCCTGCCCCTTTGGTGCACACGTGCATCCTACGATCGGAATCGCGGGATGGCTTGCCCAAACCGCCAAGTTCCCGTGAAGATGCACCCCATGCTCATCGCCGACCTCGCGCAAGCCCTCGACCACATCGCTCCACGTGCCCTGGCCGCGGAGTGGGACAACGTGGGGCTGCTCCTGGGGGCCGGCAGCGAACCCTGCACGCGCGCGCTGGTCGCCATCGACCTGACCGAGTCGGTCCTTGATGAAGCCATCCGCTTGAAGAGGCAGGCGATCGTGCTCTACCACCCACCGATCTTCGCACCGATGCGCCACCTGCACGATGGCACCCCTCGCGGCGCCCTGCTCCTGCGTGCCGCACGCGCAGGGATCGCACTGCTCTCGCCCCACACGGCACTCGATGCCGCCGACGGCGGCGTCAACGACTTCCTGTGCAGCGTGGTCGGCGAAGGCCAGTCGACGCCGCTCGAGCCGGCTGTCGCCACACCCGCCGGCCAATCGCACCGGATCACCGTGCATGTGCCGATCGACCAGGTCGATGCCGTGCGGGCCGCGATGGCGCGCGCCGGCGCTGGAACGATCGGCGAGTACACGCACTGCTCGTTCGAGGTCGTGGGCAACGGAACCTTCATGCCGGGCGAGCGGGCTCGACCCCGCCTCGGCTCGCGCGGCACGCTTGAACGCGTGACCGAATGCCGCCTCGAGAAGGTCTGCAGCGCGGCCAACCTGCCCGCGGTGGTGGCCGCCATCCGCGCCTCGCATCCCTACGAGGAACCCGCCTTCACCATCGAGGCCCTCGCGCCTGTTCCCATGCCGCGCGCCGGGCAGGGTCGGCTCATGCGCCTTCGCGCCCCGATGACCGCACGCTCGATCGCGCGCTCGCTTGCGGCCGGCCTGCGGCTGAAGCACGTCGAACTCGTCGGCGAACCATCGCAGCGCCATGCCGTGATCGGTCTGTGCGCAGGCAGCGGAGGCGAGCTCATCTCCGGTGCGCGCCGCCAAGGCGCGACGCTCTTCATCACCGGTGAACTCAAGCACCACGACCGGCTCGACGCTGCTGCACACCGCACGAGCGTGGTGCTCTGCGGGCACACCGAAACCGAGCGCCCGTACCTTCGCGTGCTGGCTCGGCGGCTCCAGCGCCTGCTTCCTGGACTCAACGTCGCGGTCTCGAAGGCCGATCGCCCCCCGGCGCGCATGCTGGGGGCATGATTCGACCTCAACCGGCGGTGATTCGAGGCGTTTGCCCGTGATTCGATTGGTGAGCCCCCATCCTTGGCGTACCTTCCTGGTCCGACCATGACCGCCCTGCACACGACTGTCGCCATTGGATCGCTCGCCACGCTCTGCGCTGTCACGCACGCGGGTGTCGAAGGTGGCATCCGATGCTGGGGCTACAACAATTCGGGCCAGTGCAACGTGCCCTCGGGCCTGCCGCTCATGGCATGGGTCGAAGGGGGCGCGAACCACACCATCGCGCTGCAGAACAATGGGGTCGTGCGGGCGTGGGGCCTGAACAACTACGGGCAGTCCAACGTGCCGACCAACCTGGGCGTGGTTGTCGATGTGGCTGGCGGCTTCGGCCACTCGGTCGCCATCATCAGCAACGGCACCGTCAGGTGCTGGGGTCTCAACGACTACGGCCAGTGCGCCGTGCCGAGCGGGCTGGGCGTGGTCGGCTGGATCGCGACATCGCTGGACCACACGCTGTCGCTGAACACCAGCGGCGTGGTGCGAGCCTGGGGCCTGAACCTCGATGGCCAGTGCAACGTGCCCACCAACCTTGGGGCCGTCACCCGCATCGCGGCAGGCGGCTACCACTCGGTCTCGCTCAACACCGCGGGCACCGTGCGCTGCTGGGGGCTCAACGACATTGGCCAGACGGTGGTACCGAGCAACCTCGGACCGTGCGTGGGGATCGCCGCGGGCTACTACCACACCGCTGCCGTCCAATCGAACGGTGCCGTGCGCTGCTGGGGCGACAACGCTTACGGACAGACCAGCGTGCCCGCGAACCTCGGGCCGATCATCCAGATCGCCTCGGATGGCTACCACACCGTGGTGCTCACGAGCACCTACGGCGTGAAGTGCTGGGGCCGCAACACCTACGGGCAGTGCACGCTGCCCACCGGGCTCGATCCGGTCGATGGATTGGCTGTCGGCGGCAATCACACCACGGCGCTGCTGCGCGTCTTCCCACCGTGCTCAGGCGACATCAACGACGACCGCGCGATCGATGGCGCCGACTTGGGGGCGATGCTCACCAACTGGGGCACGGCCACCGCCGGCGAACCGAGCGACATGAACAACGACGGCAAGGTCGACGGCGCGGACCTCGGCGCCCTGCTCACCCGTTGGGGCGTGCCCTGCCCACCGTGAGCCTCGCGATTCCGGCGCTCCACGCGCGAGCCCGTCCTCCTCATCGACCGCGCCCGATCGCGATCAGCGACCCGATCGCGCCAGCATCGCCGCGCCCAGAACGCCCGCCTTGTCCTCGAGCTGAGTGACCAGCACCTCGACCTTGCGAAGGGTGGATGGGAAGACGTGCGCCACGATGCTCTCGCGCACCTTGGCGGCATAGGGCTTGCCGAGTGCCTCCACCACGCCGCCACCGAGGACGACGGTCTTCAGGCTGAGCACGGTGAGCTGGTTCGCGATCGCCAGGCCCAGCAATTCCGCGCTTGCATCGACCACTCGGCACGTGAGCTCATCGCCCTCGGCATAGAGGTCATGGATCGCGCCTGAACCGACCGGGCCATCCTCCTTCTCGTCGCGCACCTTGTGGAACCGGCTCGATGGATAGAAGCCTGCGATCGTCTCCATGCTGCGCACGATCGCCGTGCGGCTGCAGAACTCCTCGACTGTGCGATGACCGGGCGCGCCACCCGGCTGAAGGATCACCTGGCCGATCTCGCCAGCCGTGAAGAGCGGACCTCGCCAAAGGCCGCCGTTGAGGACCAGCCCGCCACCGACGCCCGTGCCGACCCAGACCGCGAGCAGGTCGCCCTTGCCCACGCCGGCACCGAGGGTCGCCTCGCCCCACGCCGCCACATTGACATCGTTGTCGACGACGACCGGCACGCGCAGTCGCTGCTGCAACAGGTCGCGCAGCGGCACGTTCTTCCAACCGAGATTGCCGGCGTTGATCACCACGCCATGGTCGAAGTCGATCGCGCTCGGCGCACCAATGCCGACCGCGGTGAGCTGGCCCGGCTCGACGGCAGCCTCGACGCACGCTCGCGACAGACCCTCCACGATGCGGTCGAGCACCACGTCCTTGCCCTCGTGGGCTTTCGTCTTGCGCTTGCACATGCCGATGATTCGGCCCTTGGGATCGACGATCCCGATGCTCATGTTCGTGCCGCCGAGATCAATGCCGGCGACGAGCGATGGTTCAACGGTGGTCCTGCGCGCCATGCACGAGACTCTAGCGGCTCAGCCGGGAATCGACGCGCCCTCGCCCGACAGGCCGCTGCGGCCCGACACCTTGCGCCACCACGAGCCGAAGGAGTCTGCCACGAGGAGCTGGGCCGGCAGCAGCAGGAGCGTGAGCATGGTCGCGCTGAGCAGCCCGAAGCACAGGCTGATCGCCATCGGGATCAGGAAGCGGGCCTGGAAGCTCTGCTCGAGCATGAGCGGCGCCAGTCCGAAGACCGTGGTGATGCTGGTGAGCAGGATGGCGCGCAACCGCATGGTGCCCGCATTGATGAGGGCATCGTGCAGCACCATGCCCTTGGCACGGAGCTCGTTCACGAACTCAACGAGCACCAGGGCATTGTTCACCACCACGCCCGAGAGCGCCACGATCCCGATGAGGCTCAGGAACGTGAGCTCATAGCCCATGATCGCATGGCCCCAGACCGCACCGATCACGCCGAAGGGGATCGTGGCCATGACGGCAAAGGGCTGGATGAACGAGCCGAAGAGCCAGCACAGGATCGCATAGATGAGCAGGAACGCCGTGAGCGCGGCACGCGGCAGCGTGCTGAAGGCATCCGTGAGGTCCTTCTGCCGCCCGCCCTCGCGCACGACCAGCCCCGGCGTATCGGCAATGATCGATGCGAGCGCCGGCGCGAGCGCCTCGACCACCTGCTCGGGGATCACGCCCTCGCGCACGTCACCGGTCACGGTCACCGTGCGCATGCGGTTCGTGCGGCGGATCTGCGCATACCCGATGCCTTCGCGCACGGTGGCGACCTCGGCCAGCGGTACCGGCAGGCCAGCGGGCGAGATCACCCACAGATCCTGCGTGAAGGTCGGCGTGGACCGCGTGGACGCGTCGAGCCGCACTCGGACATCCACGTCCTCTCGGTCGGCCGTGAAGACATGGGCGTCGAGCCCGTAGACCGCACCGCGCACCTGCTGCGCGAGCTCGATCGGCGTGAAGCCGAGCGCGGCGGCGCTGGGCTTGAGTTCGACCTGGATCTCGGGTGCCGCCGAGAGGTTGTCGTCGTTGATCGAGACGATCCCATCGATGCCGGCCATGGCGAGCTTTATGCGCTCGACGGCACCATCAAGGATCGACGGATCCTCGCTCGAGAACTCGTAGGTGATGTCGGCGCCGGCCGGCCCGCCGGTGACCTGCGTGATGCGAAGATCCTCGATCTCGGGGATCGAGCCGACGGAAGCGATGATCGAGTCAGCCACCTCGCCGCTGCGGCGATCACGTTCCTCGACAGGAGCAAGCTGCACGAAGACCTGGCCGACATTGCCGTTGATCGAGTTGGCGCTGCCGGTCTCGTAGTTGATCGTGAAGCCCGTGAGCGTGACCGCTGCACGGACCTCGGGCTGCTCCTGCACCGCTGCCTCGATGCGCGTGGCGACCGTGCGCGTGCGCTCGATGCT
>SYIB01000201.1 GCA_005798965.1 Planctomycetia bacterium | reverse complement strand
GGTGTTGTGCCGGCACCGGGTGCGGCGGCGCTGCTGGCCGTTGCCGGCTTGGTGAGTCGCCGACGTCGCTGAAATCGAAGCGAAAACGTGGATTACCGGACAGGCGCCGAGTGGCGCCTGTTCTGTTTGTGCAAAGTTCGTTGAAGAGGCTTGCCAACGATCCCCCGCCGCGTCATCATGCGCCGCGCCCGGGGGCGGAGCAAGATCCAATCGTTGGAGGGATAAGGAAGGTGATCACTTCCCTCGGAGATCACCATGTTTCGTATGACTTGCCTTGCCGCCGCGACCGCGTTCGTGGCCTCGTCCGCTCAGGCGGCGCTCATCGGTGTCAATTCGCTCTCTCTCTACCAGTCGTTCGTGGGCGGGCAGGCTTTCCAAGATCAGTCGATCGACCTGAACGCCTACGGCGTCGGCGTCGTCACCAGCCCGCTGCAGGGCGTGACTGGCGACACGGCATGGTCGGCCTCGGCCAACGATGGTCTCTATCTGGGCACGCTGACCTCCGGAACCCGGTTCCTGAGCACGTTCGCCTCCAATCGCGAGCTGACCATCTCGTTCGACGGCGTGGGCGTGATGGCCTTCGGCGCCAACACCTTCCTCACGAACGAGACGGACAATGTCATAATCGGCAACGTCTTGATGAAGCTTTCCGACGGCACCACCTTCGCCGGAACGGTTGGCTCCGAGTCATCCTTCTACGGTTGGGTCAGCGAGGGCGATGTGAGGATCACCTCGGTCACGTACCGCCCGTTCCTCTCCGGAACCGGTTCCTTCGCCAGCCTGTCGGACCTTCGCTTCGCCTTGATTCCCAGCAGCGGCGCCATGGCCATCTTGGCACTCGGTGGCTTTGTGGCTGTCCGCTCGCGTCCCTGAGAAGTCCCACAACCAACGATGATCATCACACGGGGTGCCTCACATGAGGCGCCCCGTTTTCGTTGCAGTTGCTCCTGAGGGGCACTCCCTACTGGATCGGTGCCATGAGCCGGGCCACGCGGCATGCGCCGCGGAAGAACCATGATCTCCCACTCCACTCGCGTACCCCGATGCCGTGGCAGCCCTCGAAGTCACGTTGGAACATGGCCTCCATCTGTTTCGACAGCGTTCCGCCGTGGGCGAGCGCACTGATCTCGAAGTTGATGCGCAGGCTGCGGTTGTCCAGATTGGCCGTGCCGACGCACGCCACATCGTCGCTCAGCATGACCTTCTGGTGCATGAAGCCGACGGTGTGCGAGTAGGCGCGGATACCTGCGGCTGTCGCTTCTGGGATGTAGGTCAGCGCCGACATGCGGACCATCAGGTGGTCGGGCTTGCGCGGCATGATGACGCGTACATCCACGCCCCGTAGTGCGGCCAGTTGCAGCGCCGCAAAGGTGGCCTGGTCCGGCACGAAATATGGTGACGCCACCCAGAGCCGTCGCTGTGCGCGACTGATGAGGTGGAGGTACATCAACGAGCACGACTCGAGGTTGTCGGCAGGTCCGGTCGGCAGGATCGCGACGTGGTCCTGGCCATGCTCGGGCGGCACGACCCACTCCACGTCCGCAAGCTCTTCGCCGGTGGCCCAGCGCCAATCCTCGGCGAAGGAGAGCTGCACGGCCAGTGCCGCCGGTCCAGCGATGCGGACGTGCGTATCGCGCCATGGTCCGAAGACAGGGCTCTCGCCCATGTACTCGTCACCAACGTTGAGCCCGCCGAGGAAGGCCACGCCGCCGTCGACGACGACGATCTTGCGGTGGTTTCGGAAGTTGATGTTGATCGGCAGCGCGGTGCGAGAGGTCCTGAAAGCCCTGACCTCGACCCCGTCGGCTCGCAGGTGATCGCACCAGCCTTGCGCCAAGTGCATGCTGCCGATGGCGTCGTAGAGCACCATCACCCGGACACCCCGGGCGCGCGCGCGAGCCAGCGCAGCCGCCATGCGACGGCCCAGTCGATCATCACGGATGATGTAGAACTGAAAGGCGATGCAGTGCTTGGCTGCATCGATGGCGCGCTCGATCGCATCGAAAGTGGCCTTGCCGTCGATGAGCAGTTCGCAGTGATTGCCCCGCGTCGGGGGCACACGGCACAGCGGTGCCAGCGACACGAGCGCCGGATCGAGCGAGTACAGCGATGCCGTGGCCCGTGTGATCTCACCCACTCGGCGGTCCAGAGCTTGGCGACCGCGGCGGTGTGCGAGCACCTTGCCATCGAACCGGCGCTGGCCGAACGCGACGTACAGCGGCACACTCACGATGGGCAAGAACACCAGGGCCAACCCCCAGGCGATCGAGCCCTGAGGGGTCCGTGCGCGCATGACTGAATCGAGCGCGCACAAGATCCCGATCGCCTCGATCAGGAGCACGATCGCAGTGATCGCGCTGCCATCGAAGATCCAATGAGCAACGTCTGCGCCAGCCTCAGGCATGGTCCCAGCCTCCCCACGGCACGAGCAGCGCTCGGCTACGCGCGCGGATGCGCTGGATCCTCGTGAGCAGGTCATGAATGAACGCCGTGGTGTCAAGCAAGCACGGGCCGATCCCGAGCATCACGGCATCGGCGCGGGCGCTGTCGGCGGCGTCGGTCACCTCGCCGCGTGTAGGGAAGCCATGCTCGGTCATCGATTCAAGGACCTGTGTGGCCCAGATCACCGGCATGTGGGCGGCTTCGCAGAGTGCGAGCACCTCGTCCTGCGCGATGGGCAGGTTCTCGAAGCCGATCTCGACGCCGAGGTCGCCCCGGGCGAGCATGACTCCGCACGCCGGACGCCGCATGAGGGCAAGGAGGATCGCCGGCAGGTCCCGGCACGCTTGTGGCGTCTCGACCTTCGCGACGACGGCCATGGACGCCCGTCCACGGGCGTCGAGCGCCTGATGCAGGTCAAGAATGTCCTTCGGGCTGCGCACGAAGCTCAGCGCAACCATGTCGGCCAAGCCGGCGATGGCATCGAGCGTGGCGAGGTCAGCGGCGGTGAGCGATGGGATCGGCACGTCACTGTCGGGGACGTTGACACCCTTGCGATCCTTCAGGGGCCACGCACCGCCGCGGACGCGCTCGATGAGGACATCGGCGCCCTGAGCGGAGGCCGCAACGCATCGCCCTCGGATGTTGCCGTCATCGATGAGCACACGGTGGCCGGCCTTCAGCGCACCCAGCAGTTCCGGCGGCGTGACGGCAATGCGGTGGGGCGTGGGCAGCGACCCATCTGCTGTGCGCGCGGCAGCCCTCGAGATGCCGTCGTCGGCATGCAGCCAAAGTCGATCGCCTGGCCGGATCTCGATCGGGCCTTCGCTGCAGATGCCCGTACGAACCTTGGGGCCGGCCAAGTCGACGCACAGGCGGATCGTCCGGCCCGCTCGCGCAGCTGCAGCGCGCAGCGCCGCAGCATTCGTGCGCCACTGCTCGGGGTTGCCGTGCGCGGCATTGATCCGCGCGACATCCATGCCGGCTTCGATGAGCCGATCGGCGAGCGAGGGATCTTCCGCCATCGTGGGGGGCAGGCTGACCATGATGCGCGTGCCCTTGGGGTG
>SYIB01000200.1 GCA_005798965.1 Planctomycetia bacterium | reverse complement strand
TGCGCTGGCGTGCCGAGGCGCTCGCGGAGCACACCGCGTCTACGGGTGATGCGCAAGCACTCTGGTCGCGCACTCGGGAGGCCTTCGACCGACTGGTGGCTGTGCGATCCCCCGACGAGCACACGCTGGTGGTGACGCTGGTGCAGCCCGTGGCCTACTGGCTCGATCTGATGACGTTCCCGACGACGAGTCCGGTGCAGGAACGACAGGCCGAGCGCTTTCGACGCATTGATCCCATCAGCGGCACCGTGCGATGGGAGACCGCCTGGACCAAGCCCGGCGCACTCGTGACCAACGGCCCCTACCGGCTCGAGTCGTGGCGCTACAAGCGCGGCATGCGCATGGTGGCCTCGCCAACGTGGTGGAATCACGCAGGCATGCGGAACCAGTCGATCGAACTCGTCCCGATCGCGGACCCGGGCACGGCGGTGCTCGCCTTCGGTACCGGTTCTGTCGATTGGCTCTGCGATGTCGCAGTCGACTGGCGCTCGGACATGGCGGCCCAGCGGCGCGCGTGGGATGAGCGCGTTGCACCCGTGGCGCAGCGACTGGGATCGGATGGACTTGAGGGTGATGACCTGATGGCCGCCCTGCCAGCACCGGGTCCGGACGAGCGTCGTGATCTTGTGGTGATCCCAGCCTTCGGCACGGAATTCTGGCAATTCAACTGCCGACCGACCTTGCCGGACGGCAGCGCGAATCCGTTCGCCATCGCAGGCGTGCGGCGAGCCTTTGCGCGCTGCGTCGACCGGGCCGCGATCGTGGATCGCGTCACGCGACTGGGTGAGCCGACGACGACCACGCTCGTGCCGCGCGGGGCGATCCCGGGCTACGAGAGCCCGGTGGGAGTCGGCATGGACCGCGAACGGGCGCGCGCCGAACTGGCCGAGGCTGGATGGAGCGATCGCAACGGTGACGGCGTTCCTGAAGACGCGCGCGGAACGCCGTTCCCGAGCGTGATGCTGCTCTACTCGGTGAGCGTGGACCGCTACAAGCTCATCGCACTCGCGTTGCGCGACATGTGGCGCGCCACGCTGGGGGTCGATGTGCAGTTGGTGGGCAAGGACACCAAGTTCTTCAAGGATGACCTCCGGCAAGGCAAGTTCATGATCGCGCGCGGCAACTGGTACGGCGACTACGCCGACCCGCTCACCTTCCTTGAGCTGCTCGAGACGGGCAATGGCAACAACGATCGCGGATACTCGAATCCCGCCTACGACGCCCTGCTCCGCGAGGCCGCGTCGACGCGCGATGCGGCGCAGCGACTGGCCATCCTGTCGCGCGCCGAAGCGCTGCTCATGGACCACGACGTGCCCGTGCTGCCGCTGTGCCAGCTCAGCGCGGTCTACATGGTCGATCCGGCATCGCTCGCCGGGGTGAGCCACCAGCCGATGCTCGAGGACGAATTCTGGCGCATGCATCGGCGTACGGAGCCAGAGCGCGATGCCCTGTCAGCGCTCGGGCGCGAGGGTGCGCGATGAGCGTGGGATCGATGATCCTCAGGCGCGGCCTGCAACTGCCGCTGGTGCTCGGCGCGGTCTTTCTGGTCACGTTCTCGCTGATGTGGCTCGTCCCGGGCAATCCGATGGAAAGCGAGGGTCGGCGTCCGCCGCCGGAGATCGCCGCGCTCTTTGAGCGTTCATACGCCATGGACGATCCGGTGGCCTTTGGCGCGCAGTACCTGGATCGAGCCAGCGGGGTGGCGTGGCTCACCGGGCGGCACGAACGACCGTTTGATCTTGGTCCCAGCCTTCGACATGCCGACTGGACGGTGAACGAGATCATCGCGGCGGGGCTTCCCGTGAGCATGGCGCTCGGAGCGCTCGCGATGGTGTTCGCACTCGCCATCGGCCTGGGTGCGGGCATCGTGGCGGGGCTGCGACCAGGTTCGCTCGGCGATGCGGTCGGCCAGGGCGTGAGCGTGATCGGGATCAGCCTGCCGGGCTTCGTGGTGGGCTCGGTGCTGTCGGCGGTCTTCTGCGCTGGGCTGCAGTGGTTCCCGGTGGCCACATGGGACGGCTGGAGCAGTGCGATCCTGCCAGCACTGGCGTTGAGCCTGCCGTTTGCGGCGGCGATCGCCCGGCTCGTGCGCTACGGCATGCTGGAAGAGATGCGCTCGGACCACGTGCGGACCGCCATGGCCAAGGGCCGTTCACGCACTGGCGCTGCCGTGCACCATGCGATGAAGAATGCGCTGCTCCCGGTGCTGTCGTATCTGGGGCCCGCGACGGCGGCCGCCATGACCGGCTCGTTCGTCGTCGAAAAGGTCTTTGCCGTCCCCGGGATCGGGCGGCACTTCGTGGAGGGCGTACTCGGCAAGGACGTGACGCTCGTGATGGGCATCGTGCTCTGCTACAGCTCGCTGCTGGTCGTGCTGAACCTGGCGGTCGACCTGCTGTATCGGGTGGTCGATCCTCGGATCGAGGCCGGCTGAGGTACAGTCCTTCTCATGCGACCGATCGCCTTCGCCGTGCTTGTGTTGGCTGCCTTGACCGGCTGCACCACCTGGCAGGGCCCGACCGAGATCGCCGTTCCCGTCGGCGAGTACGACCGATCGGTGCAGACGGCCATCGACACGCTGAACCGGCTCGGTTACCGATGCACCATGATCGATCGCGAGGCCGGCGTGGTCGATACCGATCCGCTTCGTGCAGGTTCGCTGGTCGAGCCGTGGCGCACGGACAACGCCAGCCTGTCGGACGCCACGGCCAACACCGTGTCGCCGCGCCGTCGGCAGGTTCGGCTGAGCTGGACACCCGTCGGGGTCGAGCAACCCTTGGTCGAACCATCCACGCTCGGCGGGCCGGAGCTCCCGGGCTCGAAGGCGCCCTCACCCAAGCCCGATCTGGCCACCGCGCCCCTGATCCTCCGCGCGATCGTGTCGCTTGAGCAGCAGTACACCCCTGGTGACCGGATGTCGTCTTACTCCGCGAGCCTGTCGAGCAGTTTCTCGGAGCCTCGCACCGCGACCACCGGACCCGTTGATCGCGGGACGTGGACCCCGGTCGGCCGCGACGAGGCCACAGAACAGCGCATTCTTGGCCTGATCGAGCGGGCGCTGACCCCTCCGGCCGATCCGGGCAACAAAAAACCCTGAGTTCGGTCACGGACCGCATTGACATCGCCGACCTGAGGGAGAGACTTCAGTCACGCGCGCAGGAGGCTGCGCGCGCTGCCCGTTTCCCCCAAGCCCACGAACCACGATGCGCACCCCCTCCATCGCCTTCACCGTCGCCTTCGGCGCCGTCACGGCAGCCATGCTCGCCCCGGTCGTCACGGGGTTCCGCGGCGGCCAGACACAGCTGCCGACCACGAGTGCAGACTTCTACTTCAACGGCACGCAGCCCGACCCCACCGGCTCGCAGGTCGATCCGATCTACCCGGCTGTCAACTGCCAGTATTGCCACGCGGAATACAACGCTGCCACGGCGCCGTTCGACTCGTGGGTCGGAAGCATGATGGCGCAGGCCGCGCGCGACCCGATCTGGCAAGCTGCCGTGACGATCGCGAACCAGGATGCCGCCAACTCCGGTGAGTCCTGCATCCGCTGCCACTCGCCGCAGTCGTTCCTGAGCGGGACGTCAGCCGGCGGCGAGATCGATGACTTGACCGCAGACGACCTCGACGGCGTCAACTGCAACTTCTGCCACCGCATGGTCGATCCGCAGTTGTCCACGACCGACGATGCGCAGGGCTACCCGGGCAACGCCGACTTGACGCCGGACCCCGAGATCCTTGCCCAGCTCGTGGCTGCGGGAACGCACCCGGTCGGCGCAGGAACCTCGAGTCAGTTCGTGGTGACACCGCAGGACGCGCGTCGCGGTCCATACGACGACGTGCCGCAGAACTTCCACGGCAACGTGGAGCTCGTGTACTCGCCGCTGCACAACAAGGGCGAGGCGTGCGCCAGCTGCCACGACGTGAGCAACCCCATCGTGAGCAAGCAGGGCAATGCCTACGCGCCCAACGCAACGGGTGCAGCTCACCCGACTGGTAACCCGGCGGACATGTTCCCCGAGCACCGGACCTACAGCGAATGGAAGATGAGCCAGTTCTCCACCACCGGGGTGACGTTTGCCGACAACCGCTTCGGCGGCAACCACCCCACGGGCGTGATCAAGTCCTGCCAGGACTGCCACATGCCGCGCCAGGTCGGGGCGGGCTGCATCTTCTACGACTCGTCGTATGGCGGCACGCCCGAGCAGCAACGTGATGACATCGGGCAGCATTCGTTCGCGGGGGCGAATTCGTGGGTCGTGCGCGCCGTCCGCGCCCAACTTGGCGCCGAAGACGCCGACTTCTACGGACTGACGCAGGACCGCGTCGACACAGCCATCGCCCGCAATGTGCAGATGCTGCGTGACGCGAGCGACATGACGCTGACGCAGCAGGGCAGCCAGCTCAAGGTTCGCATCACGAACCAGTCGGGTCACAAGCTCCCCACCGGAGTGGGCGGTGGCCGACGTGCGTGGATCAACGTGAAGTTCCTCGCGCCCAACGGATCGGTCGTTGCTGAGCGCGGTGCGTATGACCTGTCCACCGCCGCGTTCAGCGGCAGCGACACCAAGGTCTACGAAAAGCGCGCATCGATCGATGCCGCCATGTCGGCCTTGTCGGGTCTGCCTGAAGGCGCTCCCTTCCACAGCGCGCTCAGCAATCGGACGGATTTCGACAATCGCATCCCGCCGCGCGGCTTCACGAACGCCGGCTTCGCATCGGTCCAGGCTTCGCCAGCGGGCTACTCGTACGCCGATGGCCAGTACTGGGACGACACGCTCTATGCGATCCCGGCGGGAGCGACCAAGGCGGTGGCGACCTTCTACCACCAGACCACCACCAAGGAGTACGCAGAGTTCCTGCGTGACGCGAACGTGACCGACAACCGCGGCCAGGCGGCCTACAACCTGTGGGTGCAGTTCGGTCGCAGCGCGCCAGTCGACATGGACAGTGCGATGATCGATCTTGCACCAGCCAACCCTGCTGATCTCGATGGCGATGGACTCGTGGATGGTGCCGACCTCGGCATCCTGCTGGCCAACTGGGGCCAGCCGGGTCAGGGTGACATCGATGGCGATGGAATCGTGAGTGGCTCTGACCTCGGCGTCATGCTCGCCAACTGGGCCAACTGACCACACCGCCAACGCCCGAACGTGAAGAACGCACCCCCGCGGGTGCGTTCTTCGTTGGTTCAGGCTTGACCGGCGTTCATGGTTTGGGCAGGCGCTTCATCAGGTCATCGACGGCCACATCGAGCTGGGCATCCACGCCCGCGGCCTCGTCCTGCGGAAGCTGCGGCACCACGAGGTCAGGCATCGCACCATTGTTCTCCATGTCGGTGCCATCGAGCAGGTACCAGCCACGGAACGGCATGCGGCACGTGGTGCCGTCGAGCAGCGTGATGCCGCCGGTGGAGATGACGCCGCCGTACGTCTGCTGGCCCACGAGGGTGCCGCGCTTGATCGCCTTGAACGCATGGGCGGTGATTTCGGCATTCGAGAAGCTCTTCTCGTTGCACAGCATGTTGGTGGGCAGGATGCAACGCTGGATGAAGAGACGATCCTGCGGATAGCCCGTGGTGACCTTGCCATCACCGCCGCGGGGGATCGTGTACGCGTGGGTCGGCGTGGCGAGCGACGCCATGAGCCGGTCCGCAGTCCAACCACCACCGTTGTTGCGGACATCGACGATGAGTCCATCGCGGCCGTACCCGGCGGCGTAGAGACCACGCTCGAAGTCATCGAGCGACGGCTGGTCCATGCCCTTGATGTGGATGTAGCCGATACGGCCGCCGGAGCGATCGTGCACGGCCTTCTCCATGCGACGCCACTCGTTCTCGTACGACTGTGCCGACACGGACCCTGACATGGCGGGCACGATGAACGAGTCGAAGGTCACGGCGCGTCCATCGGTCAGCGTGCGCTCGACGGTGAGCGCTGCCTCGCGGCCAGCGAGGCCCGGCAGGTGGCTCTCGAGCGTGCGCGTGAGATCGACGGGCTCGAACTCGACGGCGGTGATGACGTCACCGGCCTGCAGCGGCACTTTGGCCTTGGCGGCTGGCATCTCGGGAAGCACGGCCTTGACGACGAAGCCCTTGGCGCCCGGCTCGACACGCAGGCCCAGTCGCCCCTGCGGCGGCAAGGATGAACCGGCACGCTCACGAGGCGATCGGATGCCCAAGTGGCTCGCGTTGAGCTCGCCGAGGAATCGGTTCGCAACGTGGTCGAACTCGGCGCCCGTGCGCGACTGGCAGGCGAGCGCGTGGTAGCGCTTGGTCAGCGCATCCCAGTCGAGGCCCTTCATCGTGGGGTGGTAGAACCCTTCACCGATGGCGCGCGCAGCCTCGAGGAACTTCTGGCTGTTCAGCTCGCGACGGTCGACGCGAATGGTGCCATCGAGGTCGATGGACTTGACCTCGCCGCCGGCGAGGCTGATCGTCGCGGCCTTGCCGACCGAGACGGCGACAGCGGCATCACCCGCGAAGTTCAAGCCAAGCACCGTGCCGGAGCCGGTGAGCTTCTTGGCATCGGTGCCATCGAGCTTCATGGTCTGCAGGCCCTCGCCCGTCGACACGAGGATGCGGTCACCGGCCGGCAGCAGTTCGAGGTTGCCTTCGTTGCCGGGCGCGCTGGTGATGCGACGGACGCGCAGGTAGGCGTCATCGAGGTCCCACGCCGGCATCGTGGCCTTCTTGGCCTCGTCCTTCTTGGGCTCGTCCTTCTTGGGCTCTGCATCAGCGGGCTTGGACGCGTCTGCAACGGCGGGCACAGCGGGCTCAGGCTTGGGCTCAGGCTTGGCGTCAGCCTTCGCTTCGGCCGTGGGCTCCGTCTTTGCGTCGGCCTTCGGTGCATCAGCGGGCTTGTCCTTGGCCTTGGCTGCGAGCGGCTTTCGCTTCTTGGCAGCCTCGCCGGCATCCTTGAAGTACTGCTCGAGCTCGTGCTTGGGCAATGACTCGAGCGAGCGGTCAAGGAAGACGTACCAAGCATCAAGCTCCTCATTCGTGCGCTCGCTGAGGAACGCCAGCACCTTGCCATCGGCAGAGAAGCGCGGGCGGCCATCGTTGTCAGGGTGACGCGTGATGTTGATGGCGGGCTTGGAGAGGTCGCTCGGCACGATCCAGAGATCGCTGTTGAAGTCCATGTCCGACTGCGCGAAACAGATCGCCGTCGAGTCCGGGCTCCACACATACTCGAGGCCGGAATCCCACCCGGGCTGCACGACGGCGACGGCCTTCGTAGCGAGGTCCAGCATGCAGAGCTCGCCCTGGTTGCGACGGAAGAGCAATCGCGTGCCATCGGGGCTCGGCACGATCTGGCGATCCTGTGCAGGATCCTGCAGGAGCGCGATGACCTCGAACGCCACGGCATCGGGCCAACGGTTCAAATCGTCCTTCTTTTCCTCGGGCTTCTTCTCGTCCTTCTTGTCGGTGGGCTTTGCGTCGTCCTTGGGGGCATCGGGCTTCGCAGGCTCGACGGCCTTGGAAGGTTCAGTCGTGGGCTCAGCGGGCTGAGGTTCCGCGGGCTTGGGTTCTGCGGGCTTGGGTTCTGCGGAAGCGGGTTCGATCGGCTTTGGATCGGCCGGTGCCGCTGCCGGGTCCGCAGGCTTGGCC
>SYIB01000199.1 GCA_005798965.1 Planctomycetia bacterium | reverse complement strand
GCGCTGGCCAACGGCTCGCGTGCGACGGAGGCACTGCGCTCCCTCGAGGAGTCGCTCAAGCTGCACGATCCGGTCGCCGCCACACGCATCGAGCGCGTCCGCTACCGAACGTATGACCTCGCGCGCGACCTCGCCCTGCGACTCGCTGGCAGTGCGCCGCGGCAGTGGAGCGTCTGCGTGTTGGTGACCGAATCGATCTGCGCGAAGCCGTGGCTCGATGCCGCGAAGGCAGCACTCGATGGCGGTGCAGACTGCCTCCAGCTCCGCGAGAAGCACCTTGACGGCGGCGAACTCCTTGCGCGCGCCATGGTGCTCCGTGAACTCACCCGATCCTGCGCGGCCAGCCTCATCATCAATGATCGCGTCGATGTCGCTCTGGCCAGCGATGCGGATGGCGTCCACCTGGGCCAAGGCGACCTGCCCATCGCCGCCGCGCGTTCGATCGCCGGTTCGACACTCTTCATCGGTGCGAGCACCCACGATCCCCATGAAGCCGCTGAGGCCGTGGCCGTGGGCGCGTCGTACTGCGGCGTGGGATGCATGTACCCGTCGGGCACGAAGGATGGGCTTCCCATCGCCGGCCCCGGCTACCTCGTTCGGTTCCTCGCCGCGCACCCCGACACGCCGCATCTGGCCATCGGAGGGATCGATGAGGCGAGGGCTCGTGAACTTGCTGCGCTCGGTTGCCGCGGCGTGGCCGTGAGCCGCGCCGTGCTCGCTGCGCCCGATCCCGCCGAAGCCGTGCGGAGGCTGCGCGGAGCGCTCGCCCATGGCTGAGCAACGTCAGCCAAGGCACCCGAACCCGGCTGAAGCTCGCGATCCCGATGCCGTGCTCACGCTGCTGGGCACGGGAACCTCCGCCGGTGTGCCGCTGATCGGCTGCGATTGCGCCACCTGCACGAGTGATGATCCGCGTGACCAAAGGCTGCGCACCGCGGCGATGCTGCGCTTCGACGATGCGCAGGGTGTGCGCCGCACCGTCCTGCTCGACGTTGGCCCCGACCACCGTCAACAAGCGCTTGCGCACCGCATCGATCGTGCTGATCACATCCTGCTGACGCACAGCCACGTCGACCACGTCTGGGGGCTCGACGAGGTGCGACGCTACAACGCCCTCATGGGCACGTCGATTCCCGTGATCGGCGATGCACGCACGATCGACGAGGTGCGACGGATCTACGCCCACATCTTCGACCGCGTGCGCAACGCCAACGACAGCTGGGTCGCCGATCTGGCTGCCGTGCGGATCGCACCCGGGGAATCGCTCGACTGCCATGGGATCCGAGCCACCGCCGTGCAGATGCTGCACGGGCGGCTCCCGATCCTGTCGTGGAGGTTCGATGGTCCAGGCCCTCTCTTCCCGCTCATCTACGCAACCGACGTGAACGGCATTCCACCCGATTCGTGGCGGCACCTGATGGGTACGCGCACGCTGGTCCTCGATGGCCTTCGATTCAGGTCGCACCCCACGCACTTCTCGATCGATCAGGCGGTGGATGCGGCCTCACGCATCGGTGCGGTCCGCACGGTCCTCGTGCACATGACCCATGACATCCTCCACGAGCGCGACGCACGCAACCTGCCCGAGGGCGTCGAGTTCGGATTCGATGGCCTCGAGCTCCGCTGAGTGCGCCGCACGCGCCGCTGCGCGCGAAAGACGCCGCCTGTCAACGCGGCCTAGACTGCGGCGATGAGCAACCACTACCCCTTCACCCTTCCCCCGCTGCCGTACGCCGAGAACGCGCTGGAGCCCGTGATCGACGCACGCACGATGAACATCCATCACACCAAGCATCACAACGCCTACGTCACGAACCTGAATGCCGCGCTCGAGCCCCACGCCGACCTGCACGGGCTTTCGCTCGATGATCTCTGCCGACGCATTGCGTCGCTGCCCGATGGCCTGCGCAACCCGGTACGCAACAATGGCGGCGGCGCATGGAACCACACGATGTTCTGGTCGCTCATGGCCGCTCCGGGAACCGGTGGCCAGCCGAGTGACGCGCTCGCCAAGGCGATCAACGCCGCCTTCGCCTCAATGGATGACTTCAAGAAGAAGTTCGCGGCAGCGGGAACGGGACGCTTCGGCTCCGGCTGGGCGTGGCTGTGCGTGATGCCCAATGGCACGCTCTCCGTCTGCTCGACCCCGAACCAGGACAACCCCCTCATGGCCGGCATCAGCGATTGCGAAGGAACGCCGATCCTCTGCCTCGACGTCTGGGAACACGCGTACTACCTCCACTACCAGAACCGTCGCCCCGACTACCTCACCGCGTGGTGGGGCGTGGTCAACTGGAACGAGGTCAACAAGCGATTCGACGCGGCCGTCAAGCGCTGAAGCGAAGTCCAAGCACAGTCCTCGCGGGCCGATCGGAACCTCCGGTCGGCCCGCTGTCCTTGCTGACGACCAGCCGCGACGCTCGCACGATCACGGTGCGGCGGGTGCGGCCAGATCGGCGCGCAGTCCATCCACCATCGCCCTGAAGTCCTTGCGATGCAGTTCGACCGTGCGTTCCGGCCCGTTCATGCGCAGGAAGACGTTGCGATCTGGTGCCTGCACGATCGCGCCGAACTGCATCTGGCCCGGTCGCGGCGCCGCTGCACCCATGCCTTGGTACGCGCCCTTGAGTTCGATCAGCGCCACCTTCATGCCGGCGACCGTGATGTCCTCGCGTATGGGAACGATCGCCCCGCCGTCGCTGCCACGGAACTGGCGCACCCAGCGCTCGATGTTCGCATCGATCGGACCGCCGTCGCCGCCGGCGAAGAGGCTCACCACGATCTCTGCCGCACCGCCATCCTCACCACCTGGGCCCGGCACCGAGTATTGCAGCGTGCGGAACTGCATCGTGGGCAGCTGCCATTGCCAGGTCGTCGGCTTGGGGAAACTGAGGCCTCCGACCTCGATCACCGAACCATCGCTGGTCGCGCTGCTCAGTGGCCATGATGGTGCTGCGCCCGGCGCGCCCGGTACCGGCGCACCGCTCGCAGCGGGAGCCGCAGCTTGGCCCGCAGCTTCGGGCGCCTTCACGGCAGGAGGCTTGGGCCCCGCTGCCGAAGGCGGCTTGGGCTGGGCATCACTGCAGGCCACCGTCACCAGCGATGCGAGGAGCGAAGTGAGGAGCGCGATTCGTCGATCGATCATGCTTCTAGGATAGGGCGATGGCCGCTGCAGCTTCGATCGGCGTTTCCGCGTGGTGCCCCGCATCGGGGGACCATCACGGCGTGCACTGGTCGGAGGGCGTGATCCGAGCCGGCGCGGCGAAGGGGCCCACCATCGAACTGCCCCCTGGCGCGTTCGCTGTGCCAGGGCTCATCGATGGCCACCTGCATCTCATCCTCGGCGGGCTCGGCCTCGAGATGCTCGATCTCGCGTCGTGCACCAGCCGGGCGGAGGTCGAGCGCCTGGTTCGTGACCGGCATGCCACGCTCGATCCCGGACGCTGGCTCATCGCCCAGGGTTGGAACGAGGATCGCTGGGGCGGCGAACAGCCAACCGCAGCATGGTTCGATGGACTCGACGGGCGCCACGTCGTGGCATGGCGCATGGATCACCACGCGTGCGTGATCAGCCGCAGCGTGATGGCTCAGCTCGATCTTTCGTCCACGCCTGCTGGTGGCGAGATCGTGCGTGATGGCGTCGGCGCCCCCACGGGCGTGCTGCGTGAGGCCGCTGCCTGGCACATCGCCAAGCCCGCGATCCCCGCGCCGGGCCTCGACGCGCGCCGCACGGCACTTGATGCGGCCGTGCGCCACCTGCATGCCTTGGGCGTGACCGGGGTGGGCAGCATGGAGTATGGGGCTGATCTTGACGTCGTGCTCGCGCCCCGCCGGCACGACCTTCCCTTGCGCATGGCCGTCACGCTCCTCGATCGCGATTGGCCGCTCGATGTCACGCCCGGCGTGATCTTCGAAGGCACCGATCGACTGTGGGTGGTCGGCTACAAGAGCTTCATCGACGGCACGCTCGGCTCGCGGACTGCGCGCATGCACGAGCCGTACGCGGACGAGCCCTCCACGCACGGCCTCTGGACCGAACTTGCCGCAGATGGCCTGCTGCGCACGTGGGCAGAGCATGTCCTGGCCAACAGCCTGAGCCCGAGCATGCACGCGATCGGTGACGCCGCCCTGACGGCGGCCCTCGATGCGCTCGAGCGCGACGAACGGAAGGTGGGCCGGATCGAGCATGCGCAGACGGCACGACCGGAGGACATCGCGCGCAGCGCCGGCAGAATCATCAGCATGCAGCCCCTGCACAAGGCCGACGATGCCCCGAACGCGCCGTCACGCCTTGGTGCATCGCGCATGGATCGCTTCTTTCGGTTCCGTGACTTCGCGAACGCTGGCGCGAGGCTGGTCTTCGGCAGCGACTGGCCGATCGTGACCTGTTGCCCGATCGCCGGCATGCGTGCGGCGATCACCGGGATCGATCGCGCCGGTGCCGTCGTGGCACCTGACCAGTCGCTCACACCGATCGAAGCAGTCCGCGCCTACACGATCGAGGCCGCGAAGGCGCTCCGATTCCCTGACGGCTGCGGCACCCTGCAGACCGGGGCTCCGGCGGACATCACCGTCCTGGATCGCGATCCACGCACGGCCGACTGGGTGCATGCGCCACCACGGGTGCTCTTGACGATCATCGGCGGCGAGATCGTGCACCACGCGACCTGACCGGGGCGGTTCAGCTGTTCAGGAATCGTTCGGCGACGGCCGTGTACCACTTCGCGCCAGCGAGCGCTGCATCGAAGATGAGATCGCCCGCTCCGAGGAAGACGATGGCCAGCAGCACGAACACCGATGCGCCTGCGACCTCGGGCCGGTTGAAGAACGAGTACGCCTTGATCGACACGCCGGCGGCAATGCGCGAACCATCAAGCGGCGGCACCGGCAGCAGGTTCAGGATCGCGAGCGCAAGATTGATGTAGCCGGCCAGCCACAGGAGCAGCGTGGCCCGCTCGCCGATGGCCAGGTTCTTCGCCGAGGCAACCGCAAGCACGGTGAGCGCGACGAAGGAGATCACCACATTCATCATGGGGCCCGCAAGCGCGACCCAGCCCATGCTGCGACGACCGTGGCGCATGCGCGACGGGTCAACTGGCATCAACCCCCACGCGATGCCCACGACCGCGAACATCAGGAGCGACGCCCACCCCATGTGCACCAGCGGATTCCACGTCATGTGCCCACGCTCGATCGGCGTCTGGTCGCCCTGCCAGATCGCAGCCCAACCGTGGGCCAACTCATGGAGCGTGATGCTGAAAATCACGATGAGGGCGTAGCCCGCCACCATCCATGCCCCGTAGTCCTGATACCACTGGTGAACCCACCATCCGCTGCTCATGTGGCGCAGGCTACCGCTGATGCCCCGATAACGCGCTCGATCGGCACCACACCACTGAACCCCTTGCGGCGGGTCGCAGGTTCCGTACACTGCTCCGCTCGCATCCGCGTCCCAAAGGCGCGCCGCACGGCCCCATCCAACGCGACCCACAGGTCGCAGGGCTCCACGGCTCGCCCGGCCAGCGACCCCAAGCCACTGTGGCCCGGGGCGCCCCGAGGGAGGCGCAACACGGAGTCATTACATGGTTGTCCTTCGCCTGAAGAAGATGGGTCGCATCCATCGTCCGTTCTATCGCTTGTCCGCCATGGACAAGCGCTCGCCGCGTGACGGCGCAGTCATCGAGGCCCTGGGCTGGTTCGATCCGCTCGGTCCCGATGGCAAGCAGTGGAACCTCAACGCCGATCGCATCGTGCACTGGCTCGCCGCCGGCGCACAGCCCTCGGAAACGGTGGTCGACCTGCTGAAGCGTGCCAACATCACGCCGACGGTCGGCAAGGGCAAGCGCCCGATCTCGAAGCAGTACGAGGTCACGCGCGCCCGCGGCCACACCAAGCTCAAGCCCCCCGCGGCTCCCGCCAAGAAGTGACCTGATCACGCCGCGCCATGGCCATTCGCCTGGACATCCTCACGCTCTTCACCGAGATGTTCCCCGCCGTGCTGCACGCCAGCATGACCGGGCGAGCGATCTCGTCGGGAGCGGTCGAGGTCCACACGCACGACATCCGTGCGTGGGCGGACAACAAGCACCAGAAGGTCGACGACCGCCCCTTCGGCGGCGGTCCCGGCATGGTGCTCATGGCCGGTCCGGTGGCCGATGCCGTCGACGCCGTCCAGGCGATGGATGCACGCCCTGCGCGCCGCATCCTGCTCTCGCCCAGCGGCCGGCCGCTCACGCAACGCCTCGTCGAGGACCTCGCGTCCTCGCCGCGGGTCATGCTCGTGTGCGGACACTACGAAGGCATCGACCAGCGTGCGATCGATTCGCTCGGGCTCGAGGAGGTCAGCATCGGGGACTTCGTCGTCTCTGGTGGCGAACTTCCCGCGATGCTCGTGGCCGATGCGATCGCACGCCTGCAGCCGGGCGTCCTGGGCCACGAGCTCAGCGCTGCCCAGGACAGCTTCTCGCTCCGCGATCCGCAGGGCCGTCCTCTCCTGGACTGCCCCCACTACACCCGTCCGCGCGAGTGGCGCGGGCAATCCGTTCCCCCCGTGCTGCTCGATGGTGACCATGCCGCAATCGCGGCATGGCGTCTCGGGCAGCAGGTCGAGCGCACGCGCGAGCGTCGCCCCGACCTCCTTGAACCACGACCTCTGGGACATGCGCCCATGTCGTCATGCCACAACGGCCTGTGCACCCCGTGCCCATGCTGAACGGCCATCCGGGCCCATGCGCCCAAGGTTGAGATTCCAATGAACCGCAGCAAGATCCTCGAAGACGTCGTCGCCAGCCTGGTCAAGCCCGAAGGCACCATGCCCCAGCTCAAGGTGGGCGACACCGTTGATGTGCACTACAAGATCATCGAAGGCGACAAGGAGCGCGTGCAGGTCTTCCAAGGCGTGCTCATCGCCCAGAAGGGCCGTGGCATCAACAAGATGATCACGGTGCGCCGCATCGTCGCCAACGAAGGCGTCGAGCGCATCTTCCCGCTCAATTCTCCGCGCGTCGAGAAGGTCGAAGTGCTCCGCCGCGCCGAAGTGCGCCGCGCGAAGCTCTACTACCTGCGCGACCGCCAGGGCAAGAGCCGTCGTCTGCGCGAAGACCGCGAAGGCTCGAAGGCGAAGGGCTGATCCCGCAGCATGCGGATCAGGCTCGCGAAGTCGTTCTCGTTCGAGGCGGCGCACTTCCTCCCCTCCTTCCCGGAGGGGCACAAGTGCCGTCGCTTGCACGGGCACTCGTTCAAGGTCGACGTCGTGGTCGAGGGACCGCTCGACCCGGTGCGCGGCTACTTGGTGGACTACGGCGACATCAAGCGCGCCGTGGCTCCCTTGAATGACGAACTCGATCATCGCCTGCTGAACGATCTGCCCGGGCTCGCCAATCCGACCAGCGAAATGCTGGCGGTCTGGGTGTGGGACCGCCTCCAGCCGGTGCTCCCCATGCTCGCCGAGGTGATCGTGCACGAAACCTGCACGAGCCGTTGCGAGTACCGCGGGCCCGCCGCATGAACAACCCGATCCTGACGACCGACCGCATGCGCGCGGGCGCTTGCACCGCCATGGCCACCGGGGCCGTGACGCATGATGGAGCCGAATGGGGCGCATGGTTGCCCGGCACCCTGCTCGAACCTGGCGCATGGCCAGCAGGAACCCCGCGGGTGCTCGCCTTCACGGGATCCCTCTCGGGTTCACCGGACGATGGCGATCTGCGCAACTGGATGCCCGCGGGCATCGAAGCCTGTCGCGCTGCCTTGACGGCCGCGCGGGTTCGCGCGCAGGACCATGGTCAGCGACTTGTGATCGTGCCGCACGCGCAGCACCTGGTCAGCGACCTGCATTCGACCCTGCGCATCATGCGTGAGCATCAGGGCATCGGCGTAGCGCTCGCGCCTGCGGCGCTGCTCACCGCAAGCATGCTCGAGCACGCCGCGGACCATCTGTCGCGATTGCTGGGGACGCTCGGCCCGGTCTCCGATGCGATCATCCTGCATGACCTCGTGCGGTGCCTCGATCACGATGGCGAACCTTCGGTCAAGGCCTGTCCCTGGGGACGCGGTGTGCTTGATGCAACGCTCGTCGCCTCACTCATGCCTCCTGGCGTGCCCGTGCTGACGCTCGACCGGTGATCGATCCGCGGCGATGCTCACGCGCTCCCGGCGAAGGCATCACTCCGACAGCTCGACCGTCCAGTAGGCCTCGTCGAGGAACGCCTTCCACGACTGGTAGCGCGGGCTGCCCAGGCGAAGCGCGATCGCGGGATTGCGCCTCGGCTTCACGGGGATCTTGATCAGGCGCATGCTCGCCTGCTGGGGCGTGCGGCCACCCTTGCGTGCATTGCATCGGACGCACGCGCAGACCAAGTTGGTCCAACTGTTCTCGCCACCCTGCACGCGGGGCACCACGTGATCAAGCGTGAGTTCCTTCGTGCTGAAGTGCTTGCCGCAATACTGGCAGCGGCTGCCATCACGGGCGTAGATGTTGCGGCGGTTGAGCTTGACCTGCTCCTTGGGGAAGCGGTCGTAGCCGAGCAGCCGGATGACCTTGGGCACGGCGATCACGATGCGTGTCGTGTGCACCCAGTCGTGCGACTCGTGCTCGTACTCCCGCTGGTACTCGGCGGCTTGCGCCCAGCTGTCGAACGAATAGCCGACCCACGACCCGCCTTCGACGGAAATGACCTCGGCGGCTTCCTTCGCCAAGAGCGTGAATGCGCGATACGCATCGATCACTCGCACCGCTGCGTACAGCCGGTTGAGGACGAGGACCTTGGTGTCCAAGACGCCAGCCTGAGAGCTCATTCTCGCGCACCTCCGAAGGCGATCCATGCCTTCGGCCAAAGATGCTACCGGACGTGACCGATGCAAGCGTGATCCGGCTGCGCCTTCACGCGATCCTCACGCGGTCACTTGAGCAGCATGAGGTTCAGGGTCACGATCAGGCCATTGTTCAGCGCATGCCCGATCATCGGTGCCACCAGGCTGCCGCGCAGCTCCCTGACGAGGCAGAAGCTCATGGCCAGGGCACCCAGGATCGGGACGAAGAGCACCCCTTGGGGATGGATCGCCGCAAAGACAAGGCTGCTCAGCAGGGCCGACACGACCATGCTCGCCAGAATCGGCATGCCCGACGTCCCACCACGAAGGCCTCGGTAGAGCCCGCCACGGAAGATGATTTCCTCCAGCACAGGCGCCACGACCGCAGCGACGAGGTACCAGATGACGATTCCGCCAGCGGAACTCGATCGCAATCCCTCTTGCAACGGGTGACTGGCCTCGGAGAGCGAACCTCCGAGCAGCCAACCGAGCACCAGCGACAGCACGATCCCCACCAGCACCATGGGTACGGCCATGCACCACGCGAGCACGCCCCAGGCCGTTTCACGCAGCACGCCGGCTCCAAGCGTCAGGCCGAGTTCCAGACGCAGATCGCTCCACGGCATCCCGCGCACGGCGGGCCACGCCAGCGCCAGCAGCCCGAGCGCCTGGAACGTGATGACACCGATCGTTCCCAGGCCGGCAAGGTCCACGCGTGAGGCAACCACGCCCAGCAGCACCTCGTACACGACCCACGCGGCAAACAGCTCGATGTGGATGCCTTGGTGGCCAAGCAGCGTCGGTGCGAGCCGCGACATCGGCGCGCCGCTCGAGGCCTTCACGGAGAGGATGACCAGGGTGATCACGCCAATCGCCAGCGCCACGAGCGCAATGCCGAAGAACCCAACCACCGAGGCCGCGATGCGCGTGGCACGCTCGGCGACCTGCGCGCCAAGGGCGGCATCACCCGTGGCCATCGATTCAAGCAGCGATGCCGATGCTCCCAGGGGCGACAGCGCGTCGCGGGTCACGCCCTCGGGCAGTGCGCGTGCAGCATCAACGCTCCCTGCCAGCGACGTCGGCGCGCCCGTCGTCGATGAGCCGATCGCCGCCGCTTGCGCCAGGCAGGCCTTGACCTGCTGCACCAACGCATCTTCCGGCTGTTCGGCCTCAAGTGACTGCATCATCCCGTTCGCGGCCACATCATCTCCCATCCAACGCGCTGCGATCGCGAAGGCAAGACGCTCCAGGGTGCCTTGGGTCTTCAATGGATCGAGCGACGACAGCCCTGCCCCGATCGCCTCTGCACCCGCCCAGGACTGCATGGCAACAACCATCTGGATGGCGGCGTCGGCCTGCGGACTCACCAACGACGGCGCAGCGGGTGCGGTCTGCTCGTCGGATCCGGCCTCGAGCAACCCGAAGCCGCCCGAGAGCATCCAGACGCAGCCAGCGAGGATCGTGACCCAAGCCGCCGCGGCAGACCGAACCGAACCCGGACGCGGCCGCAAGCCAAAGGGCGAGATGCTCATGCTGGGTACCCTACCGATTGCTTTCTTCTCCTTTTCGACAACAGCCGTCGTGACCGACCCCACGTCGCAGGTCTGCTGCGCCCATAACCACCTCGTTTCTCCCTTGACGGCACTGGCGATTTCTGTATCCTCCTCGATCCTCCACTGCCCGAGCGCTGGGTGCGCCACGAGCCGTGGATGGATCAAGGAAACGAGCCTCCTCATGCCCCGCCAGACCTATCACGCGAAGCCCGGCCAAGTTCCCGCCACGTGGCGTCACATCGACGCCGATGGCAAGGTCCTCGGTCGCCTCGCCACCGAAGTCGCCACCATGCTCATGGGCAAACACAAGCCCGAGTACACCCCCAACGTCCTCTGCGGCGATTGCGTGATCATCACCAACGCCTCGAAGGTCGTGCTCACGGGCAAGAAGGCAGACCAGAAGACCCTCCGCAAGTGGAGCGGCTACCCGGGCGGCCTCAAGGTCCGCACGTACGCCGACCTGCAGGAGAACGATCCATCGCGCATGGTGACGGAAGCCGTCATCCGCATGCTGCCGCGCGGCCGTCTTGGCCGTCGCATCCAGCGCAACCTCCGCGTCTTTGCAGGCGCCGAGCACAACCACCAGGCCCAGCAGCCCGTTGCGGCCAGCTGATCCGGACCCGACCAACCAACGCATAGACGACCAACGAAGGACTGAAGACGAATGACCACCGAAACGATCGCCCCGAAGAAGGCCTACGCCACCCGCAGCGCCGATGCGCAGGGCTGGTACTGGGGCACTGGCCGCCGCAAGACTGCCGTCGCACGCGTGCGCGTGAAGGCCGGCAACGGCGAGTTCATGGTGAACGAGCGCCCGATGGAGGAATTCTTCGTCGAGGACCGTGATCGCAAGGCGATCATGAACGTGCTCGACAAGACCGCGCAGAAGGGCAAGGTCAACGTCCGCGTGACCTGCTCCGGCGGCGGCTTCACGGGCCAGTCCGGCGCCGTGATCATGGGCCTCGGCCGTGCGCTCCTCTGCTACGACGCCAACCTCGAGAGCATGCTGCGCGAGCACGGGTTCCTGACCCGCGATGCGCGCGAAGTCGAACGCAAGAAGCCCGGCCAGTCGGGCGCCCGCCGTCGCTTCCAGTTCTCGAAGCGCTGATCAGTCTTCCCGCGCGATGGCGCGGACCACCGAACCTTCCACAACGCCGCCCTCGGGCGGCGTTGTGCGTTTGGCAGCAGCTGCACCTTGCCGCTCATCGCGATGCACGCGAATCGCGCCACGAGCACCGCGCTGCATCGGCCGCCTCGGCCAGGTGCAACGCCATGGCACCACGCGTGGTCCGATGGTCCGAGGCCAGCTCATCGATGGATCGGGGACGGTTGCCCCGCCAACCATGGAATGCGCCGAGGAGCTCAAGGACTGTTCCCCCAAGCAGCACCGCTCCAGTGCGCTGGCCGCAGCCTGGAGCGACCGCGCCGATCCAAGGGCACGCGCGGAGCACCGCATCACCGAGCCGTACCGGATGTGGATGCATGGCGGGCGCGCGGCCCGGTGCATGCAGGCTCGGTCGACGCGCGAGCTGCTGTTCAAAGGCAAGCTGTGCGACGCGATCGATGCGGAGCCGATGCGGCGCCACCGTCGAAAGATCAACTTGGAAGGCGGCGTGGACCACGCAGCCTTGTGCAAGTTCAACGGCCGTTCGCAGGGGATCTGCCGGAAGGTGCGACACGGGTGCTTCCATCATGGCCGCAAGCCGTTGAAGCACTCGCGGCGTGTGCCACGCGACCAACGTCCGAAGCAGCATCGCGGCCCAGCGCGCATCGAGTTCAGCCCGCTCCACGGCGCCCGGTCGAGTCTGGCCGACCACTCCCGCGCGGGCCCGCCAAAGCAGGAATCGCAGCGCCGCAAGCGCCGTGAAGTCACGGCCCTCGGACTCGGATGATGCGGCGCTTGCTTCCACGGCGTCGTGGGGTGGCTGATGCGCCAGCCCGCATTCCAGCCACGGGGCCCCCAAAAGCACGCTCGATGCCTCGGCGTGCACGAAGGTGGGCAGCGCCGGTCCATGCGGGAGGGTCTGTGCAAGCCGCGCTGCACGATCCGCCACGATGCGACGCGACGTGTGTGCAGTGCTCAATCCGGTGGCCTGGGCGATCCTGACCAACGGGATGCCTCGCCCGGCACATCGGGCAAACCAACCATCCGGCCGTGTGACGCGCCCCGTCGAGGCACCACAGGCCTGCCAGATCAACCGGACAGCTTCAGGCGTGATCCCATGCGCAGCGGCGACCGTACGCTGCGCCTGCGCGAGCGACGGTGCACGCGCGGCCTCGCGAGCCACGGCTTCGATCACCTTGCGCCGCTCGTTCGGTGCAAGGCGGCGGAACTTGCCCGCGCGGGCGACGATGCGCGCATGGTGGACCTGAATGCCGCTGGCGATCGACTCGCGCACGCCAAGGACCGGCTCAGCTCCGTCGCGTTCGAACCACTCGAGTGCAAGGCCGAACCGGCGCCATCGGCGCAGCGTGCG
>SYIB01000024.1 GCA_005798965.1 Planctomycetia bacterium | reverse complement strand
TCTTGCGTCCTTCGCCAACCTGCTTGCCGCGGTAGGTGCCGACGAAGGCGATTGACTCGAAATGCTCAAGCGCGAGTTCGCGAACGAGACCCTCGATCGAGGACCACGCCACGCCATCGACCACGATCGCGCTGACATCACGATCGATCGAGGGGAAGCTTGGCAGGGCGCGCACGGTGGTGTCAGGCGGCCACTGGGTCAGGAGCGGCTTGATGAAGAGCTCCGCGCCGGCGATGGGGCCATCGAGACCGAAGGCCTTGAGGGCATCGGTCGAGAGCAAGCCGATCGTGCCCACGTCGTGACCGCGTGCACGCACGAGCGCGGCAGGTGAGAGCCCCGCAGCACCGTCGAGCGGAACGACATCAACGGCTTCGTGTGCACCGAGCACCGAACGCAGGAGCCGCTCGACGCAGCCTCGCATGGCGCGCACGGCAGCGTCGGGATCGGGCGTATCGGTGATGAGAAGCCCGAGCGACGACCGTTCCCTGAGTTCCGCACCGTGCAGGTCGAAGACATGGGCGGCTTCCATCAGGCGAATCGATGGCGTGCCACGGTCAGCGTTGAGGCGCGCCGTGGCCATCAGGCTCGACAGCAGCGAGGGCCGCAGGATGGGGTCCCCGGCGCGATCATCGCTCACGCGCAGCGGCGTGGTGCCGGCATGCGTGAAGGGCTGGGCGGCACGCTCGGAGACGAGCGTGTGCGTGACCGTTTCGACGAAGCCGAGGCCCACCAGCGTGCGGCGCGCTTCGCGCATGCCTTCGACGTGCGGCTGCGGCGCCGCGACGCGCACCTGGATCGTGTCGAGCATCGGCACGCGGTCCATGCCGTGCAGGCGTGCGAGTTCCTCGATCAGGTCGATCTCACGCTCGATGTCCAGGCGCCTTGGCGGGACCGTGCAGGTGAGCGTGCCGCCGGCGAGCGAGGGCGCGAAGCCCAGCGTGCGCAGCGTGGCGAGCATCTCGTCGGCCGGGAGCGGGTAGCCCAGGACGCGTTGCGCCCGTTCGACACGCACCTGCACCGAGCGCGGTGCGGGGAGCGACGGACCAGCCGCCACGCGACCACCGTCGAGGCGGCCGCCGGCGTACTCAAGGATCAAGGCCACGAGGCGGTCGGCCGCGGCATCGACATCGGTCGGGGCCACGCCGCGCTCGAAGCGGTAGGAGCTGTCGCTGGCCACCTTGAGCCCGCGGCTTGAGGAGCGCACGGACTTCTGCGCGAAGGTTGCGGCCTCGATGAGGACATCCGTCGTGCGGTCGCCGACGGCAGTCGGTGCGCCACCCTTGACCCCCGCGATGGCGGCGGGCACGGCGGCATCGGCGATGACCAGGTCTCCCGCGCGCAGGGCGAGCGGCTTGGCGCCTTCGCCGATGGGCACGAGCGATTCGCCGTCCTTGGCCGGGCGCACATGGATCGCGGGGCCAACCAACCGGGAGAGGTCAAAGACGTGCGTGGGCTGCCCGTACTCGAAGAGCACGTAGTTGGTGGCATCAACGAGGATGTTGCGGGGAATCTGGCCGATCGCGCGCAGGCGTTGTTGCATCCACTCGGGGCTCGGCCGCACGCTGACGCCGCGGATCACGCGCGCGGTGTAGAGCGGGCATGCCTCGTGGTCGTGGTTGGTGATCGGCACGGGGCCTGTGCCGTCGGGAACGCGTGCGAAGCTCGGCTCCTTCACGGCTCGCCCGGTCATGGCGGCAAGTTCGCGCGCCAGGTTCAGGTGGCTGAGGCAGTCGCCGCGATTGCTCGTGAGTTCGACCTCGAGCACGACGTCGCCGTCCTCGGTTGATTCACGGTGCTCCACGGGGAAGCCCACCCGCGTGAACGCGTCGGCGGCCTCGTCGGGAGTCACCGGTCGGTCGAGGTAATCGTTGAGCCAGCGGACGCTCGTGCGCATGGGGTGCCAAGGTAGCGCAAGGGTCGGATGGCGGCGGGGGTTCAAGCGTCGTGCTACCTTCCCGATCATGCCCGACATCCGTCGAACGGCCGTGCTGCTCCTGGCGACCATGCTTGGGGCGTGCGCATCGAGCGACCAGGTCAAGGACCAGTCCGAGCCCACGATCGACATCACCGTGCTCGTTGACCAAGGTGTGAAGGGCGATGACCGCGCGCAGTTCCAGCCAGCCCGCTACACGCTCTTCCCCGACGGTTCGCTGCACGGTCAGGCCGGTGGTGGACTGACGATCCGCGATCGCCCGCCGCGCGTGCGCACGCTCTCGCCGACGCAGCTCAAGCCGATCTGGGATCGCTTCGACGCCATGATGGATGCGCAGCCGCCGTTCCCCCCCGGCGCACCCGGCAGCGACATGCCGTGGATCGCGGCGGTGCGGCCGACCCCCGGCGACGTGACGATCATCGTCTGGATGACGCACGACCAGCGTGGCACATGGTCCGTCACCCGGCTCGATGCCGCAGCCCGCCAGCAGCCCAACGAGGTCGCTTCGCTCGTGCGCACGTTGGCGTCGGCGTGCTGGATGGATGACTTGCCGGCCGATCGTGACCTGCCGATGCGTTACGACTTCGGCGCCGATCCGTACGCGACCATGCGCGGGAACGCTGCGCTGGCCAAGCCATGATCGGAGCGTGCGCTGGAGCACGCATGCGTGGATCGAGTCCATGCTTCCGCGCGCGTGCATCGCTGCATCCGCAGGCTGTGATGATGTCCCTTGCGCTCGCGCTGGCGTCGTGTGCTGCGGCGCCGGGTGTCGTGGCGCCACGTGGCGTGCCTGGGTGCGAGGCCTCGATCGACTTCTGGTGGGCCGATCCTCCGAAGGCACGCTTCGAGTTCGTGCGGCTGGACCGCGGCGACTTCGGTTGGGGCGGCGGCATCGATGCGTTCGATCGTCGGACGACCTGGGGCATGACGCTGTCCGCCGAAGACTGCGCGCGGCTGGCGACCGAACTCGCGGCGATCGAATGGTCGGCGCTTTCGGCCAAGCAGGAGAGCGTGACCGAGGATCGTGCGTTCATCGTGATCGTGACGGGAAGGCCCGATGAGCGCCG
>SYIB01000198.1 GCA_005798965.1 Planctomycetia bacterium | reverse complement strand
GTGCGAGGGGATCAAGGAACCCTTGATGAGTCCCGACGACTATGACGGCGGCTACGACGTGCGTGGGTGGGGGATGTGCTACGGCGCGCGTTTTCTGCTGGCCGCGCAACGCACCGGCGCCGTCGCTGAGGCGATGAGGGACCAAGTGAAGGCCGCGACGGAGTGGTACCTCGCGGCACTGGCCAAGCTGGAGATCCCCAAGGTCGGCGGCTGGACCTACTCGCGCCAGCCGGGTCGCGAGACCCCGTGCCCGGCGAGCCCCTTCATGACGGCACCATGCCTGGAGACGTTCTTCGCGGCCAAGGCGCAGGGCCACACGGTCGATGCAGCCATGATCGAGCGTGCACTCAAGGCGCTCGCAGGTACGACGGCCCCCGGCAGCGGATACGTGGACTACTCCGGCGGCAAGGGCGTGAAGGACAAGGCGGACCAGATCCCGGGTGCGGTCGGTCGTATGTGCGCTGCGGAGGTCGCCATGACGCTTGCGGGTCGCGGATCCCCTGAGGGACTCGAACGGGCGATCGAGGCGTTCTGCGCGCACTGGGATGCGCTCGAGGTCCGGCGGGCCAAGACCGGCACCCACGTCGCGCCCTACGGCGTGGCGCCGTACTACTTCTATTTCGCCCACTACTACGCCGCCCAGGCGATCGCCTTGCTGCCGGAGGATCGCCGCGCCAAGCATTGGTCCGCGTTCAACGAGTTGCTCTTCCGTACGCGCTCGGCCGAGGGCATCTGGAACGACCGGGTCTTCCCGCGCAGCGCCAACTTCGGCACGGCCATGAGCATGATGGCGCTGCTCATGCAGCAGCAGGGCGCAGCCGATCCCGCTCGCTGGGCAGCGCCGGCGCCGGTGGGTTCCGAGTGATGGCCCGGCGAGCGCGCCAATCCCGTCCCAAAGCCCTTGGAGGAACGTCGATTGGGGCTACACTTCGCGATTCCCCATCGCCATCCGGCGCTGGTCCGCACTCCGACACCAATTCGATGACCCAGATCCAGCCCGACCACGCGTCGACCCAGCCCGCCTCGCGTCCTGCCCGCACCGGACTCGCTCCGGGCTGGACCATTGATGACAGCGCCGACGCCTACCAGATCAGGCTCTGGGGCAAGGGCTTCTTCGACATCAATCCCTCGGGCAACGTGGTCGTGCGCCCCGGGCGCACGCCGGGTGCCGAGATCGATCTCTTCGAGGTCGTGCAGGGCATGCGTGAGCGTGGCCTGAAGACCCCCGTGCTCATCCACTTCAGCGACCTGCTCGAGCGCCGCCTGCGTGACCTGCGCGAGGCGTTCGACGTGGCGATCTCCGAGAACGGCTTCAAGGGCAACTACTGCGGCGTGTACCCGATCAAGGTCAACCAGCAGCGTCGCATCGTCGAGGAAGTCCGAAAGTATGGCGTGCCGCTCGGCTTCGGCCTTGAGGTCGGCAGCAAGCCCGAACTGCTGGCGGTCATGGGCATGACGGCCGACAGCCCGGAGCGCCTCATCATCTGCAACGGCTTCAAGGAAGACCGTTACATCGAGTTCGTCACGCTCGCAGCCAAGCTCGGCCGGAACATCATCCCGGTCATCGAGAATCTGACCGAACTGCACCTGATCGTGTCGCACGCTCAGCGTCTGGGCGTGCGTCCGCAGATCGGCGTGCGCGTGAACCTGAGCACCCCGGGTGCCGGCCGATGGCGCCACTCGAGCGGCGCCAAGGCCAAGTTCGGCCTCTCGCTGACCGAGGTCCTCGAGGTCTTCGAGTTCCTCAAGGCCCGCGGCATGCAGGATTGCCTGCAGCTGCTGCACTGCCACATGGGCAGCCAGATCCACGATATCCGCCAGGTCACCTCGGGCGTGAACGAACTCGCGCGCATCTACTCGCAGCTCGTGCGCATGGGTGCGGGGATGAAGTACCTCGATGTCGGCGGCGGCCTGGGCATCGACTACGACGGCAGCCAGACCAGCTTCGAGTTCTCGATGAACTACACGCTGCCCGAGTACGCGAGCACGGTCGTCTACAAGATCATGTCGGTCTGCGATGAGGAGGGCGTGGCGCATCCCACGATCGTGACCGAGTCCGGACGTGCCATGGTGGCCCAGCAGTCGGTGCTGGTCTTCGATGCGCTCGGCGCCAATCGGCCCGATCGCGTCACGGCCCCGGCCACGCTGCCCGTGCCTCCAGCGGGCGAGGAACTTCCGCGCCCGATCACCGAACTCTGGGAGACCTACAGGGCGGTGAGCGAACGACGCCTGGTGGAGCAGTACCACGATGCACTCGAGGCCCGCGACGAGGGGGTTCGCCTGTTCAGCGTCGGCCACCTGAGCCTGGAACATCGTGCCATGCTGGACCGGCTCTTCTGGGCGACCTGCGCCAAGATCCGCGACAAGGTGCGAGAGATGGACACCGACGACGTCCCCGAGGAGCTGGATGACATCGAAGGGGACATGTCCGACATCTACTTCTGCAACCTGTCGATCTTCCAGAGCCTGCCCGACATCTGGGCGATCAAGCAGCTCTTTCCGATCATGCCGATCCACCGGCTCAACGAGAAGCCGACGCGCAAGGCCACGCTGGCCGACATCACCTGCGATTCAGATGGCAAGATCGATCGTTTCTGCGACGACCATGACGTGAAGAAGTGGGTCGAGCTGCACGACTTCCAGGAAGGCCAGGACTACTTCATCGGGGTCTTCCTCTGCGGCGCGTATCAGGAGACGCTGGGCGACCTGCACACCCTCTTCGGCGACACCCACGTCGCGCACGTGCGCCTGGACGACGATGGCGACTGGTGGATCGACGAGGTCGTGCACGGCGATACCGTGCGCGAAGTCCTGAGCTACGTGCAGTACGACGTCAACGACCTCAGCGCCGCGATCCGCCGAGAATGCGAGATCGCCGTGCGCGACAAGCGCATGAGTGCCGCCGAGAGCCAGGCGTACATCCGCGCCTACGAAGCCGGCCTGTCGGGGTACACGTACCTCGAGACGGGCGAGAATCCGGTCTTCAACCACTGAGTGAGTCGGGACGCTCGGCACGCGGAACAGCACGCCGCGTGCCTTCGTCCCGAGTGAGCGTCGGGCCGCTCGGCCCACGCCACAGCACTCCGCGTGCCTTCGTCGCGAGTGGGAGTCGGGCCGCTCGGCCGACGCCACAG
>SYIB01000197.1 GCA_005798965.1 Planctomycetia bacterium | reverse complement strand
CGAGCGCGGCACGCACCAGGAACTCATGGATGCAGGCGGCGCTTACGCAGCGCTGATCGAGGGAGGCAGCCTGTGATCCACCTCGTCGAGCATGCCATCTCGCTCGGTGCGGCCGCAGAACGGGCTGATCGCCGCGAGCCGATCGATCTTGCCTCGCTCGAGGGCGGCCTGGTCGTGGAGGTCGAATGCGACCTCTTTGCGGTGCACGCCAGCGGCGGCAGGCGGCACCCGCTGGGTGTCGTGCCCTCGGGCGCGCTCCTTCAAGCCGTGCCGGAGTGCCGCGGCGCTCGCATGATCGCCGTGCCCAGCGGCGACGGAGCCATGGCGCGCATGAGCCCTCGACTGATGGCCCAGTCCGCAAAGGATCGGGAACTCAGGTTGGCGATCCACACCTGGGACAACACTCTGGCGCTCATCGTCGGTGAGCCCGAGTCGACGGATCTTCCCTCGGCATTGGCCGAGCACGCTGCCAGCCGCATCGAGCGTGACACCAAGCGGCTCGACTCGCTCCGCGGCACACGGGTTGAGCGCACGAAGCAGGTCGGCGGTCGCTTCCGGGGGATGCTCGGGTCGCTCTTCGCCGCGCCCAACGAGATTCTGGCGGTCGATCCCAACTCGCCGGCTGAGCTGCGTGCCTGCCGCCACGTGGCGATCCTGGCCGGCGTTCCCGTTGAGCGCATCCCGCGTCGCCTGCCGGACTCGACCGATCGACCACCGCATCAAGTCTTCGCCATGCTCGCAGGCTGCGGGGTCCGTGATGTGGTCCTCGAGGGACGCTGGTGGGAGCTTGATCATGGGCCGATCCTCGCCTTCTCGACCGAGGGCGATCCCATGGCGCTCTACCCGGCAGCGGGTGGAACGATGGCACAGCGTTACGTCAAGGGCCGCGGCATGCCGGCTTCGGTGGTCGACGAGGCTGCCGCGCGCACGATCCGGCCGATTGCCTCGGTCTTCCTTCCTGCACTGCCTGACGAGGTCCGTGATGTACGCGGTCTCGTGCGCTTCATGCTCGCCGGCAGCGTGCCCGACCTGATGTGGGCTGCGGGGGCCGCGGGGCTCGCCAGCCTGATCGGCCTCATCGTGCCCTATGCCACAGGGCTGCTCGTCGAGCACACGATTCCGAGCGATGACTTCCGCGGGCTCCTGTTCGTGGCGGCGATGCTCGTCGCTGCACTCTCTGCCTCGGCCGTGGCGCAGTACGTAAGCCGCCTCTACCTGCTGCGCACCGAGGGGCGTGCGGGCCAGCGGGCGATCGGCGCCGTGGTGCATCGCCTGCTCGCGCTGCCGGCACCGTTCTTCAAGCGCTTCAATGCGGGGGATCTTGCCGATCGCCTCGGCTGCCTCGATGAGCTGCAGTCGGCGCTGACGCAGGCGGCGATCGGTGGCGTGATCGGTGGAACCTTCGCGGTCGGTTACCTCGGGCTCATGCTGCTCATGGAGCCATCAGCGGCGCTCGTCGCCGCCATGGTCATGCTTGCCATGCTGCTCTTCACGGTGCTCGTCGTCCGCTCGCAGGCGCGACTGAGTGCCGACAGCGCAGAACGGTCCGGCAAGCTGTCTGGTTTCGCGCTGCAGCTCTTCGGCGGCATCGACACGCTGCGTACGGCCGGCGGCGAGGAGGCGGCGCTCATGCAGTGGCTGCAGCGCTTCCGTCGCCAGCAGCGCACCGAACTCGATGCGAGCAAGCGCGTTGCCGCGCTGCGCGTCGTGGCCACCTGCGTGCCGCTGGGTGCGATCGCGCTGCTCTGGCCGATCTTCGCTGCCAGCGGTTCGTCGCTCGGCGAGTACATGGCCTTCAACGCTGCCTTCGTCGCGGCGATCTTCGGTGTGATCCAGCTCGGCGAGTCGCTCGGCGACGTGGCGACGGTGCTGCCGCACCTGCAACGCCTTGAACCGATCCTGCAGGAGGAGCCCGAGCGCCTCGAATCGGCGCTGCAGCCGGGGCAGCTGCGCGGGAACCTGGCGCTCTCGAACGTCCGCTTCGGCTATTCGGGCTCGGCTGACGAGGTGCTCAAGGGCGTCTCGATCGAGATTCCGGCGGGAGCATCGGTCGCCATCGTGGGGGCATCGGGCAGCGGAAAGAGCACGATCATCCGCCTGCTGCTGGGGCTGGAGCGACCGAGTTCGGGCCGTGTGCTCGTGGATGGACAGGACTTGGCCCGGCTCGATCCGGTGGCGGTGCGTCGCCAGATGGGTGTCGTCATGCAGAAGGGGCAGATCATCCCGGGCACCGTGGCGGAGAACATCCTCGGCTCCACGGTGCTCACCCTTGATGACGCGTGGAACGCCGCTGAGCAGGCCGGGCTCGCCGAGGACATCGAGGCCATGCCGATGGGCATGCACACCTACGTCAATCCTTCCACGCTCTCGGGCGGCCAGCAGCAGAAGGTGCTCTTGGCACGCGCGCTCCTTGGCCAGCCGCGCGTGGTGGTGCTCGACGAAGCCACGAGCGCCCTCGATGAGCAGTCGCAGGCCACGGTCGTCGAGAGCATGGAGCGGCTCGACGTCACGCGCATCGCCGTGGCACACCGCGTGAGCACCATCCGCACGTGCGACCGGATCTATGTGATCGAGCGAGGGCTCGTGGCGCAGCAAGGCACGTTCGATGAGTTGATCGCGCGGCCCGGCACCTTCCGCCGCTTGGTCGAGCGGCAGCTGGCCGACCTTGAACCAGTTGGCGAGGGTGACTCGGCAGGGGAATCGCATCGCGACGATGACGCCGAGCCCGACAGCGCCCGCTGAGGCCGCGTGGCCACGAGCAGTGCTGCATGCCGAACGACCACGACGGGCCCTCCGGTGCCACAGTCGCCGCGGAGTGTCCAGTGCCCCCGCGAGTTCGTACCGCTCAAGGCCTCCACAACGCCACGCGGCGCACATCCGTGGGGACATGCGCCGCGACGAGACGATCGATCCTTGAACGCCGTCTCCCGTCTGTCGGCAAGGCCGATTGGGCCCAAGCCGACGGGGTGAGACGGGCGATCCAGGGTCTCAGCGACCGCGGGTCGACTTGCGCGGCCCGGTCCGGCCGACTGAGCTGGTGCTCGTCGAGCGGCTCTTGGCACCACCGGCGACCTTCTTCATGTCGTCGGCCGACAGTTTCTTGGGCTTCTTCGCTTCAGCCATGGTCATGTCCTTTCACGAGGTCCAACGGAGCCACGGCCCCCTTGGCCGTGTGACAGGGAAGTATTCCATCGAGGAAGGTGGCGCGCAAGCGGGCGATCGATCCTCGTCGCCGATTCCTTGCAGATTCCCGTCCATCGGTCTTGTCCGCCGCGATCGACAGCCGACAATCATGCAGGCATGATGCTTCCCTTCGCCATCGCCGCCTCGCTCTTCGCGCAGGCTTCCAAGCCGCAGGCGATCACGTCGGAGCAGCTCAAGTTCTTCGAAAGCACCATTCGCCCGATCTTGGTCGACCAGTGCTACGGCTGCCACAGCGCGCAGTCCGGGCGCTCGCGCGGCGGCTACCTGATCGATACGCGCGAAGCCGCGCGCAAGGGCGGTGGCTCGGGTCCGGGCATCGTGCCCGGCAAGCCTGAGGAGAGCCTTCTCATCGAGGCCATCCGGTACCACGATGAGGATCTGCAGATGCCGCCCAAGGGCAAGCTGAGCGACGACCAGATCAAGGCGCTCGAACGCTGGGTCGCGATGGGCGCCCCGGATCCGCGCGAGTCGGCTACCGCGAAGCCGGCCTCTGGTGGCGCTGACGGCGCCGCGGTCGATGTGCCCGAGGGCGAACTCAGCAAGCGAGACATCGAGAAGGGGCGTTCATGGTGGGCCTTCGTCGCACCGAAGCCGCAGCAGGCACCGGCCGTCAAGGATGCAGCATGGCCCAGCGACGATGTCGATCGCTTCGTCCTGGCCAGCATGGAAGCCAAGGGACTGGCGCCGGTGAAGGATGCTGCCGCGATCGATCTGGTCCGGCGCGTGACCTTCGACCTGACCGGCCTGCCGCCGACGCCGAACGAGGTCGCCTTGTTCCTGCGCGACAAGCAGCCGGGTGCGTACGAGCGCTTGGTCGATCGCCTGCTCGGGACACGCGCCTTCGCCGAACATTGGGGGCGCCATTGGCTCGATGTCGCTCGCTACGCCGAAAGCAGCGGGCGCGAGGGCAACTCGGTCTATCCCTACGCCTGGCGCTACCGGGACTGGGTCATCGACTCATTCGAGCGCAATCTGCCATACGACGAGTTCCTGCGCCAGCAGCTCGCGGGCGACCTGCTGCCGGTGGCGGGGGCCGATGATCACGCGGCCAAGACGATCGCCACGGGGTTCCTTGCGGTGGGCAGCAAGGCCCAGCGCACTCGGAGCAAGGAGCAGTTCGCGATGGACCTGGCGGATGAGCAGATCGATGCCTTCAGCCAGGCCATGCTCGGGACCACGATCGCGTGCGCACGATGCCACGATCACAAGTTCGACCCGATCACGCAGCGCGACTACTACGCGCTGGCTGGGATCTTCCTGAGCACCGAGACCTACTTCGGCACGTCGCGCAGCCAGGGGAACCAGCAGACTTCGATGCTGATCGAGCTTCCGTCCGATGCCAAGGTCCCCAACGGACCCACGGTCACGGCCTTGCAGCGAGCGGCCTACGACCGGATCGAGGTGGGGCTCGAGCAGGCGTCCGAGCGTCAGCAAGGTGCCCAGAAGGCGCTCGCCCGGGCGGCAGCCAAGGGTCTGGCGGAGATGCGCGCGCGCTTCGATGAAGAGGGCCGTGCCACGGCCGCGAACCGCCTGGCCATGGGGGTCCGCGAGCGCGTCGAGGATGTCGATGCCCGGATCCTCGCGCGTGGCGAACTCGACAAGGCCGGCCCAAGCGTGCCACGCGGATTCCCCGAGGTGCTGACGGCCGGCGGTATGGCGCCGATCGGGCTCGGCAGCGGCCGGCTGCAGCTGGCGACCTGGGTCGCGGGCACGTCGAATCCGCTCACGGCGCGCGTGTTCGTGAACCGTGCCTGGTCATGGATCTTCGGCGTCGGCATCGTGCCCACGCCCGACAACTTCGGTACCAGCGGCGTGGCCCCCACGCACCCGGAACGGCTCGATCGCCTGGCGAGCGACTTCATGGCCAGCGGGTGGGATGTCAAGGCGCTCGTCCGTCGCTTGGTGCTCACGCGCACGTACCGCTTGGCCAGCGTGAGGGACCGTGCGAATGCGGACCTTGACCCCGATGTGACCTGGCTCTGGCGCGCGCGCGATCGGCGCCTGCCCGCAGAGTCGATCCGCGATGCCATGCTGGCGTGTGCGGGTCCGATCGGCGAGCCGCCGGTGGGCAGCTCGGTCGGCAGCTTCGAAGGCGGCTTCGGGCAACGTGGCGAGCAGTTGGCGCAGGTCTTGCTGCGCGACATCGACGCCCGCAGCGTCTATCTGCCGGTCGTGCGCGACTTCCAGAACGAGGCGCTCGATGCATTCGACTTCGCGGATCCATCGTTCGTGACCGGCGATCGCGACGAGACGACCGTTGCCACCCAGGCGCTCTACCTGATGAACGACGAGCGCGTGATCGAACTCGCCATGCGCATGGCGCGTCGGCTCATGCAGATGGATGCCACCGACAAGCAGCGGATCACGTTCGCGTTCCAGCTCGCCTTCGGTCGCGAACCCTCGGCTGCCGAGGAGCGTGCCGTGATCGCCTTCCTCCGCGACTTCCATGCCGGCGACCCGGGTGCCCCCGGTGGTGCTACAGGCGTTCGCGACCGCATCCGCCGGCGGGTGCAGCCGCAGACTGGCACCGGCTTTCCACCTGACATGCTCGATGCATCGGCAGAGGAGCGCGCATGGACCGCGTTCTGCCAGGCGCTCTTCCAGACCGCCGAGTTCCGCTACCTCGATTGAACGGAACGCGTCACCGTCACCAGCGCTCGATTCGATCCAGACGGCACCCCGCGATGCCAGCGACCGACAGCCGACGACCCCAATGACCCAAGGAGTTCCGATGGACTGCAACCACCCAAGCGACTGGATCCCGCCCACGAGCCTCGGCTTCAGCCGCCGCAACATGCTCGGCACGCTGTCCTGCGGCTTCGGGCTCATGGCGTTCGCCGGTCTGGCCGGTGCGAGTGCACTGCGGCTTGATGATGAGGATGCAGCGCGGCGCATCGCGGCTGGCACCCATCACACACCACGGGCCAAGCGCGTCATCTTCCTGTCGATGGCCGGCGGTCCGAGCCACGTCGACACCTTCGATTACAAGCCCGAGCTCTCCGCTGCCGATGGCACGAGCCTCGGCGAGGGGATCCGCCGCGGCGCCAAGCTCCTCAAGAGCCCATGGGAGTTCAAGGCGCATGGCAAGAGTGGGCTCTATGTGTCGTCGCTCTTCCCCGCGGTGGCCCAGCACGCCGATGAACTATGCCTGCTGCGCAGCATGAAGACCGATGTGCCTGCGCACCCGCAGGCCCAGCTCAAGATGCACACAGGCTCGTTCCAGTTCGTGCGTCCAAGCATGGGATCGTGGCTGCTCTACGGCCTCGGCAGCGGCAACGACAACCTGCCGGGCTTCATCACGATCAATCCTCAGGGCGGCGCACAGACCTACGGCTGCGGATTCCTGCCTGCACCCACGCAGGGCACGCCCCTCCGCATGCAGGGCGGCGGTCGCGCGATGATGTCGGGCGCCGGTGCAGGCCCAGGGGCGCTGCCGAACATCAGCAACCCGCTGCTCACGCGCGAGGCCCAGCGCGAGCAGCTCGATCTTGTCCAGAAGCTCAACAAGGAGCGCCTCAAGCGCGATCCGCGCAGCGATCAGATCGAGGGCGTGATCGAGAGCTATGAGCTGGCCTTCCGCATGCAAATGGAAGTGCCTGACGTGCTCGATGTCTCCGATGAGGATCCCAAGACCCTTGCGCTCTACGGGATCGGCGACCAAGCCACCGATGGGTTCGGCAAGCAGTGCCTGATGGCGCGCCGGCTTTCCGAGGCCGGTGTCCGGTTCGTGGAGGTCACCGCCGGCGGCTGGGATACCCACCGCAACATGAAGGCCGACCTCGAGAAGAAGTGCGGCGAGATCGATCGCCCGATCGCCGGCCTGCTGTCGGACCTCAAGCGCCGCGGCATGCTGAAGGACACGCTCGTGATCTGGGGCGGCGAATTCGGCCGCACGCCGTATGCGCAGGGTGATGACGGCCGTGACCACAACAACAAGGGCTTCACGATGTGGATGGCCGGCGGCGGGGTCAAGGGTGGATTCTCCTACGGCTCGACCGATCCCACGGGTGCCGAGGCTGTCGAGAACCCCATGGATATCCACGACTGGCACGCCACGATCCTCTGGCTCATGGGCTTCGACCACGAGCGCCTGACCTACAACCACGCCGGCCGTGACTTCCGCCTCACCGACGTGAAGGGGAACGTGCATACCGGCATCATGGCCTGACCGCGCGGGGCAATACCACGCGCTCGTCCGGAGCGACCGAGCGGTCCTTCGCTGCGCGTCCGGAGCGCCGCTCAGGGCGCGGGCGCAGCCGCGGCTTCCGCCGCCACCCACGCGCGCACGCGCACGTCGAGCAGCGGCAGCGGCAGCGGGCCGGCACCGAGCACGGCGTCATGGAATCCGCGCACGTCGAACCGATCCTTGAGCGTTGCCTCGGCATCCTGCCTGAGTCCGCGGATGCAGAGTTCGCCGATCTTGTAGGCGCACGCCTGACCCGGCCACGCGATGTAGCGGTCCACCTCGCGGGCAATGTTGAGTTCGCTGAGTGCGGTGTTCGCCTTCATGAAATCGATCGCCTGCTGACGCTCCCAGCGCAAATGGTGCAGGCCCGTATCGACAACCAGTCGGGTGGCGCGCCACATCTCGTACAGCAGCCGCCCGAAGTCGGCGTACGGATCGTCGCGAAAGAAGCCCATGTCGATCCCGATGCGCTCGCTGTAGAGCGCCCAGCCTTCGACGAACGCGGTCGAATCAATGCCCTTGCGGAAATGCCGCGTGCCGGTCATCTCTTCGGCAAGCATGATCTGCAGATGGTGCCCGGGCACCGCCTCGTGTAGCGCGAGCGGAATCATCTCATAGGTCGGTCGCTGGTCGAGCGCATAGGTGTTGGCGTAGAACCACCCCGGCAGTCCGCCATCGATCGAGCCCGGCATGTAGTACGCGGTCGTCTGCTGCGGTGCCATGAACCGCGGGATCTCGCGCACGCCGTACGGGCAGCGCGGCAGGACCTTGAAGTACCTCGGCAGCTCGGCATCCACCTGCTTGCAGATGTCGCGATAGCCGGCCAGCAAAGCCTCGGTACTCGTGTGGTAGAAGCGGGGATCGCTGCGCAAGTACGCGATGAAGGCTGCGAAGCGGGCATCGGGTTGGAGCGCTGCTCGGGCTGGATCCGCTGCGGACCAGTCGGTACGCGCGATGACCTCGAGCATCTCCGCGCGGATTCGCGCGACTTCGGACAGGCCAAGCGAGTGCACCTGGGCCGGTGTGAGATCGGTGGTCGTGAACCGCGAGAGCTCGAACGCGTAGTAGTCGGCGCCATCGGGTGCATCCCAGCAGCCGACCGTGACACGGCAGGCCTTCAGGTAGTCCTGCTCCAAGTAGGTGCGCAGCGTGGCCATGGCATCGAGCGCTCGGTTGCGGTCGCGCTCCCAATCGGCCAGGAGCGGCTGGGCGAAGAGATCCCCATAGCGCACGGCGGCTTCGCGCAGCGGCGCACCGGTCGACTGGAGCTTGGTGGCCAGCACGGCATCGAACTGCTGCAGCACACCCTCCATGCACGCCATCGGCGGCATGATGCCGCGGACACGGCCTTCGCGCAGCCGAACTTCCACGTCACTGATCGACTGCGGCACCGCGCTGAAGCGCTTGGCGTAGTTCACGTAGTCCTGCGGTCGTTCGAACGCCACGTGATCGGCGAACTGCGGCACGTCAACTTGGGGGCCGTTGCGAGCGTCGACCGGTGCCAGCCAACGTGCGAAGTCGAACGACCGGATCCCGAGCTCGAGTTCGCGCAGCAGCAGGTCCCGGTCGAGCCGGTCGGCCGTGCCCAGCCGTGCAACATCGATGGCCAGCAGTTCCTCGCGAACGACCTTGAGGTGCTCCGCACGCATGCCGTAGCCGCGGATGCTGGCGTCGGTGATGCGGTCCGCTGCCGTCGGGCGACGGCGCGTGATCGCCTGCTCTGGATACTGGATATCGACCCAACGCTCATACTCCGCGATCAGGGCATCCAGGGCTTGCTTGGCGGCATCGTCAGGGGACTGCTGGTCGGTCGCACCCTGCGCATCGGGTGCGCTGCTGGAGGCGGGCCGCGATGGCGCGATGTGCACCGCGGCGGTCAGGGGCGGCGCGGCACCAAGGGAGGACACGATGACCACGAGCGACAGCAGGGATCGGCTAGGCATGGAGGCACGATACGGCTGAGTTTCGGCCGAGCTCGCCTTTGACTCACCCTGGATTTGGACTACTCTGATAACCCAAGGAGATTCAGGATGCACTTGAAGAAGACTGCCCTCGTGGCCCTTGTCGCGACCGCCGCGGCCCATGCCACCAGCGAAGCCACCGTCACGATCGCCCCGAACACCACCATTCCGGCGACCGTTCGCATTGACATCACGCACAGCACCTTCGGCTCGAGCAACGACACCGAGCAGAACACGCACTCGCTGCAGGGGCCCATGCACATCACGATGAGCCCGAACAATCCGCCATGGGCGAACATCGGGCAGGACTCGATGAGCCTGACACTCGGCTCGGCCAACTACAACTTCGCATTCTTCTGCTTCCCCTTCATCGGATGCCAGAACCTGAACGTGAACCTGTCGTCGGTCGTGATCTCGATGACCGCCCCGGCCGCGAGCCCCCTGGCCGGCACCGGCAACTACACCATGGGCAATGTGCCGGTGAACCTTCACGCCGAGTACTCGACCACCGGCATCGACACCGGGACGTACGTCCTCGATCAGCCGGCCGTGGTCAACATCACGGGCCGTCTCACCCAGAACTCCGGCGTGGCCAAGATCGATCAGTTCAGTCTCGGTTCGCTGATCTTTGATGTTCCGGCGGCGAGCCTGCCTGCCAACGTCACGGCGATCCGCCTGACCATCACGCCCAACCTCTCGCAGGTCACGTTCACGGGTCCTTGGTCGGTGGTGCCGAGCCCGGACTTCAACGGTGACGGCCTCGTGAATGGACTGGACCTTGGCGTGCTGCTCTCAGGCTGGGGCTCGCCGCAGGGCGACATCAACGGCGACGGCACGACCGACGGCGCAGATCTTGGTCTGGTGCTCAGCGCCTGGACCGGCTGAGCCTTCCGCTCGACTCGCTCGGCGTGCTCCTCGCGCTTGCGCGGGGATCACGATCGACCACGCACGGGGCGCCTCGACGGGCGCCCTGTGTCGTTTCGCTACACTTCGCGCCGCATGGCCCAGTTGAGCCCACAGACCGAGCAGGGGTACTCGCCCCCAACTGTGCGCCAGTTCAGCGTGTTTCTGGACAACAAGGTCGGCAAGCTCCTCGAACTGCTGCAGATGTGCGAGCACCATGGGCTCCAGATCGCAGCCTTCAGCGTGCTTGATTCGAGCGACTATGCGGTGGTGCGCATGATCTTCACGAACGCCGATGCCGCGCGCCACACCCTGCGAAAGCAGCAATACACCTTCAGCGAGAGCGATCTCTTGGTCGTCGAGATGCTGCAGGGCCAGACCGTGGCCACCGTCTGCCTGCACCTCTTGGCGGCCGAACTGAACATCCGCTTCTCCTACCCGCTGCTGACCCAGCGCGATGGCGCGCCGGCGGTGGCGTTGGCCGTCGACGACAACACGCTTGCCGGCCAGATCCTGCTGCGCAAGCGCTTCACGCTGCTGGGCGAGGAAGACCTCGGCTGACGATCACCCTGCGGCCTGCACGGTCGCGCACGTCTTGGCCGTTTCCCAGACTGTGACGCAGATCAAATCGAGTCGTTCGGTGCGTAGGGGCGACTGCAGAAGGTTCCTGCAGACGAGCGCAATGTGCTCGACGCTCGGATTGAGGTCGGCGAACTCGGGGCAGTCCAAGTTCAGGTGCTTGTGGTCGAGGCGCTTCATGACCTCGCGATCCACCACGGCCTCGAGCGTCGCGACGGTGTTGGGCACCGAGGGGTTGGTGGCCACGGTGACATCGAGCCGGTAGTTGTGTCCGTGACCGTTGGCGTTGCTGCACTTGCCGAAGAGCGCATGGTTCTCGGCGTCGCTGCATCCCGGCAGGGCCAGGCGGTGGGACGCGGAGAACTCGAAGGACACCTGAAGCTGAAGGCGCTCGGGCATGTCGGGGTTCCAGTGGTAGGCGTGTTGGGGGCTGACTCGGAGGCACAGTCCGGCGAGTGGCGGAAGTGAGGCCTTGGCGCATGAAGCCGCCAACGAGCGCATGCAGTCGAGCGATTCGATCGCTTCACGCCAGCCCGTTGCCCATGCTCGCACCGCGGCGTCGATCGGCGTGATGCTCACGAGATAGCCCGTATGGTCGGGCTGCCCACGACACTGAACGGTCCATTCGATGTAGCGCGATCCGGCAGCAAGCGTTGGTACAGAGCCAAATCCATTGCTTCCTTCCACCGTGGTGGCTGGCCACGACAAACGCACCGTACGGGCGAGAACTGCAGTGAATCGCTCGGAACTGATGTTTGTCATGCAGGAGTTTGTCCGATCCGTGGCGCCACGTTTGACTCGTTGACTGGACGAGTCTATCGTCGCTATCACGGTCCCCCGGAAGGGCTCGGCGTGAGCTTTGCTCCGCCGGGCCTTTTTTTAGGGGGTTTCGTGCGCGTTGAATGAAGTTATTGCCCGATCTGGCTCGTTCCCTTGAAGGCCTATCCCACGTGACATGCTTCCGTCGAGCATCGTTCCAGCACCAAAGCCAGGGCCCGGCGTCGTGCCCTGCACGACCGAAACCGTAACAAAGGAATCGCGCACTTGAAGCGAGTCAGAACGCTGGCGGTTTTTCTGCTGCTCGCGACCAGCGCATGCTCTGCCCCAGGGCGCTCGACGCCGAGCGTGGAGTCTTCGGCAGAGGCGGGACCTCCGACCGTCGTCGCGGCGGAACCTCAGGTTGCCGCCGCGCCAGCCATGGTCCAGCTCGGGGCGGTGACCGTCGATCGTGCTCGGGGACTGATTCGCGTGCCGGGCGTCGTCGCTCTTCGCGAGGGCTGGCTTGAGCAGGCGGTTTGCCAGCAGGGCACGCGCGACCATGAAGCGCTCATCACCGTGTCGATGCCTCCAAGTTCGATCCACGCTGCACTCTTGCTCGCGGGACTCGAGCCCGGTCGCCCCGGTCATTGGCGTGTGCGTGATGATGGTTCACTGGAGCTCGTGCCCCCGACCGGCGAAGCGGTGCTCATCGAGGTCGAGTGGGTCGATGTCGCAGGCATCACGCAGTGCGGTCCGCTCAGTGCGTGGATCAGGACCGAGGGTGCCGCTGCGCCGGGTTCGTTCGTGTTCGCGGGCAGTGTGATGCGCAACCGCGCCGTGGCTCCATATGTCGCCGATCAGTCCGGAAGTGTGGTCGGCCTCGTCACCTTCGGCGACGAACTGATTGCAAGCGTTGCAGTCGTTCCCGATCGAGCCGACGTCGCCGAGCCCTCGTTGAAGGCGTGGACCGAGCGCATGCCACCTGAGGGCACGCCGGTGACCGTGGTGATCCGTCGCTCCACGCCGCGCGCGCCTTGAGGTATGCCTGCGTACGATCGACGCATGGACCAAGCGCCCAATCATGCCGCCTCGTTGCGCGGCCTGACCAAGACCTACTTCCGGCCTGATGGTTCGGTGCTCGTGGAGGCGCTCCAGGGTGTCGACCTGGACATTCCCTACGGCCAGTACGTGGCGATCATGGGCTTCAGCGGTTCGGGCAAGAGCACGCTCATGAACCTGCTCGGCTGCCTCGATCGACCAACGTCGGGCGCCTACTACCTCGATGGCATCGATGTGGCGACGCTGCCCGATGACGAACTCAGCGCGGTGCGGGGCCGCCGGATCGGTTTCGTCTTTCAGGCGTTCAACCTGATCAGCGAGCTCACGGTCGTGGAGAACGTCGAGGTGCCGCTCTTCTACCAGCGGCTTCCCGCGCCTGAGCGTCGCGCGCGCGCGATCGAGAGCCTGCAGCGCGTGGGGCTCGGTGATCGGCTCGGCCATCGTCCCAGCCAGCTCTCGGGTGGTCAGCAGCAGCGCGTG
>SYIB01000196.1 GCA_005798965.1 Planctomycetia bacterium | reverse complement strand
TACATCGGGTCGAGGCGGGCAAGTTCGGCGTGGTCGTGCAGCGAGTGACCGGTCGATCGCACGATCTCCTCAAGCACGTACGGCATCATGAAGAAGGTCGGACCGCAGTCCCAGTGGAAGCCGTCTTGGCTCAATCTGCGCGTTCGGCCCCCGACACGGTCGTGTGCCTCGTAGACGGTGACCTGGAGCCCGCTCGCCGCGAGCAGCAGGGCTGCAGCTAGGCCTCCTGGACCGGCACCGACGATGGCGATGGATCGTTCGGTCGACAGTGAAGCTTTGGCAATCACAGTGGAGGTTTCGGGCCACCCCGGAGCCCGGATTCACGAATCCGCGCCTTGGAAGGGTGCGAAACCTGTCCCGATGAACGTGCCTGCAGCCGTTGCCGATCCCATCCTGAACTCATCTGCGCAGCAGGACAGAGGGGCACGATGCGCTCTGCCGTGTTGCGGGTGTTCGGCGGTGGCGCCGGCCTCCTGGGGCGGGCTTGGGCGGCGTGTCGAATGGTTGGAGGGCAGGATCGAGGCCCTCGCCGGCAACGCTGGTGACCTTGCCGCGCTGGTGGCAGACGAGGTTGGCAAGCCACTGCACGAAGCCGCGATCGCTGATGTGATGGCGCTCCTGGCGGCGATGCGATGGAGCGCCAAGCATGCACCGTCCATTCTGGCACCCCGCAGTGCGGGCTGGGGCAGCGCCATGTTCCTCGGTCGGTCCATCCGTACTGAGCGCGCGCCGCTCGGCCATGTGGCGATCATCGGCACCTGGAACTACCCACTGCAGTTGCTCGGGGTCCAGATCGTGCATGCGCTGATGGCCGGCAATCGAGTGACGGTCAAGCCGAGCGAGCGATGCCCGCGCACCCACGCAGCGCTGCTGGGCCTGTTGGTTCGGGGACTGCCCGATGGCATGTTGGTCTGGACGGACGCCACGCGCGAGGCAGGGGAGCGTCTTCTCGCTGGAGGGCGGTTCGACCATGTCGTGTTCACCGGTTCGAGTGCCGTTGGGCGCCGGGTGGCGCAGCGCTGCGCACTCGACATGATTCCCTCGACGCTCGAACTCTCGGGCTCGGACAGTGCGCTCGTGCTCGCCGATGCCGATCCGGTGCGCGCAGCACGAGCGGTGTGGAACGGTTTCACCATGAATGCGGGCCAGACCTGCATGGCGCCTCGCCGTGCCATCGTGGCCCGAGAGGCTGCACCGGCATTCCTTCATGAGCTGCGCGTGCTCGCGGCGGCGGCGCCTCCGTTGGCGCTGATTGACGAGCCGGCAGCCTGTCAGGTCGGTGCGGTGATTCACGAAGCTGTGGCGGCCGGCGGCACGCCGATCACGGGCGTCCTCGAGTCCCCGCGTGGCCGTTCGATGCGTCCGCAGGTCGTGGTCGATGCCCCGCCGTCGTGTGCCCTCGCGCGCGGCGAGCACTTCGGCCCGGCGCTTGCCGTGCTCGTCGAGCGCGATGATGCGGCTGCGCTCGAGCGCCATCGCGGGTACGGCCAGAACCTCAGTGCATCCATCTTCACTCGCGGCTCGCCAACGCGCGCCATGGTCGAAGCGACTGGCGCGAGCATCGTCACCATCAACGAGTGCGTGGTCGCCTCTGGCCATCCCGCGGTTCCACTCGCGGGCTCAGGCGAGAGCGGCTGGGGAACGAGCCGTGGCGCCGATGGTCTCCTGGCCATGACCCGGCCTGTCACCATCGCGGTGACCCGTCGAGGCGCCGATGTTCCCGTCGGTCCACCGCCATCCTTCCTGCTGCGCGTGCTTGGCTGGATCATGCGAGCCAACCTCACCCGTCGTCACGACCCGTCCACCTGAAACGAACCATGAATCGACCCACTGCCATCGTCATCGGCGGCGGCCTTGCCGGGCTCTCGGCGGCCACCGAACTCACCACCAACGGCTTTGCCGTCACCGTCGTCGAGCGCAACCAGCACCTCGGTGGCAAGATGAATGTGCTCACCGAGAAGGGCTTCACCTTCGACATGGGGCCGACGATCCTCACGATGCCGCAGGTCGTGCGCGGGATCATCTCGCGCAGCGGCCGATCGGTGCCGGAGTACCTCGACCTGGTCGACCTCGATCCGCAGTGGCGCTGCATGTGGGATGACGGCACGGTGATCGACCTTCGCAAAGATCCGGCTGCAATGGCTGCGGCGCTTGAGCGCCAGTTCCCCGGCGCCGGCGCCGGAGCGGGCTGGCAGTCGTTCGTCGAGTACAGCCGTCGCATGTACCGGCTGAGCGACAAGGTCTTCTTTTACAAGGACCTTGGTGGCATCGGCGACTTGATGCGCAAGCCCCCGGCGCGCGACGTCGGACTGCTGGGCGACGTGCTGAACATGCGCATGCATTCGACGGTGGCCGGCACGATCCACAAGCACATCGGCGAGCCGCACATGGCCCAGCTGTGCGAGCACTTCCTGCAGTACGTGGGTTCGAGCCCGTTCCTCGCGCCGGCCATCCTCACGCTGATTGCCTCGGCACAGGTCGATCATGGCTGCATGTACAGCATGGGTGGTACGCGCATGGTGGCCCGATCCCTCGAGCGGATCCTCCGTGAGGAGAAGGCGGAACTGATCACCGGCGTGGGCGTTCGCAGGATCATCCAGGAGAGCGGCCGGGCGGTGGGCGTGGAACTGGAGGATGGCCGCCAGCTGCGCGCCGACGTGGTCGTCAGCAACTGCGATGTGCAGCGCACCAACCGTGACCTCATCGGTACGCCGCAAGGACGTGCCGAGCAGGAGGACATCGCCGGCAAGTACACGCCTGCCTGCAGCGGCGTGGTGCTCTACCTCGGCCTGGACCGCCAGTACGACCACGTCCTGCACCACAACTTCCTGTTCAGTCGCGATTCCCAGCACGAGTTCGATGACATCTACCGCCTGGGCATCCCGGCGCGTGATCCGACGCTCTACCTCGCTGCCCCAAGCCGCACCGATCCGGGCCAGGCTCCCGCGGGCTGCGAGTCGCTGTACATCCTCGTGCACACGCCATTCCGCCGCGAAGGCCAGGAGTGGGATGCGCCGGGCGGGCTCTTTGATCAGTACCGACCGGTCATCATCGACAAGCTCCGCCGCAACGGCTTCACCGACATCGAAAAGCACATCGTGGTCGAGCGCCGCCTGACGCCCGCGATGATCGACCGCATGTACAACGCCGAAGGCGGCGCGATCTACGGCCTTGCCTCGCACGGCAAGCTGCGCGGCGGCTTCAAGCCCCGCAATCGCAGCAAGGTGCTCAAGGGTCTCTACCTTGCGGGCGGCAGCACGAATCCGGGCCCCGGTGTGCCCATGGTCCTCATGAGTGGCGTCACCGCGGCCAACGCCGTTTGCGAAGACGCCGGCATCCGTCCGGCCCAGGTGCAGGAGCGCGAGGCGTGCCTGCAGCCGGCCTGACCGATGGACGGCCGAGCGCGCGCTTCAAGCGTGTCTTCGGCTGGTACGTGCGGCGCCTCGTGCGCAAGCGCTTCGCGGCCGTGCGGGCCATGCCCGGCACCATGGAGGTGTTGCGTGCCGTCGGTTCGCATGACGGTCCTGCGATCGTGGCCATGAACCACTCGAGTTGGTGGGACCCGATGATTCCCTGCGTGCTGCATCCCATGACTGCTGGTGAGCGAGGGGTCTTCGCACCGATCGACGAAGCCATGCTGCGCAAGTTTCGCTTCTTTTCACGCTGCGGACTGTTCGGGGTCGAGCCTGACTCGCCGGCGAGCCTGTCGCGCCTGGCCGACTACAGCGCACGCGAGTTTGCGCGCGAACCTCGCAGCACGCTCTGGATCACCCCACAGGGGCGCTTCGTCGACGTGCGCAGCCCGGTCGCCTTGCGTCCCGGCGTTGGCGTCGTGGCTCATCGTGCGCTCGGGCCAAAGGTCGCGGTGCTCGCGGTCGAGTACGGCTTCTGGACCGAGCAGCGCCCCGAGGCCTTCCTGTGGGCACGCTTGGTCGATGCGCCCGCGGAGGCCAGTGCGCGCGGCTGGCATCGTGCGATCGAGTCGGCGCTCGGTGCGGCGTGCCGAGAGCTCGCCGAGTCTGTGATGTCGCGGGATCCGGCGCGGTTCGAGACCGTGTTCGGCGGCTCAGGTGCCGCCATCAATCCCATCTATGACGCGGTCCTCGCCGCGCGCGGAGAGGGAGCGGTGATCGATGTCAGTGCACGACGGGCAGGCCCACGATGAGCCTGGCGTCGACGTTGTTCGCTGTTGGCACGGTCACTGGCGCGTTCGGCGCGGCGATCGCGTGGGGGGGGATGGTGTCGAACCTTCGCTTCTACACACGGACGGTGCGTGGCGATCGCCCGGCGCGGTGCGGTGCGGCGCCGGCAGTGAGCGTGTGCATCCCCGCGCGCAATGAGGAGTCGAACATCGAGGCGTGTGTGCGCAGCGTGCTCGCCAGCGTGGATGTCTCCGTCGAGGTGCTGGTCTACGACGACCAGAGCACCGACGCTACGCCAACCATCCTTGCGCGGCTCGTCGCTGAAGATTCCCGGGTGCGCGTGGTGCCCACGCAGCCGCTGCCGGATGGGTGGAACGGCAAGCAGTGGGGGTGCGAGCGCATGGGTCGGGCTGCCCATGGAACTTGGGTGCTCTTCACGGATGCCGACGTTCGATTCGAGCCTGACTGCGTCGCCCGGACGCTCGCCCGCGCTGAATCACTCGGTGCAGACTTGCTGTCGACGGTGCCTCGTCAGGTCACGGCATCGTGGGCTGAGCATGCGGTCATCCCGCTGATCTCCTTCGTGCTGCTCTCGTACCTGCCCATGGGTCGCATGCGCAACACCGCAAGCCCCGCTGCGAGCGGCGCGTGCGGTCAGTTCATCCTGGCCCGGCGCGAGGCATGGGCCGCCAGCGGAGGGCACGCAGCCTTCCGTGCGAGCATGCACGATGGCATCAAGATGCCGCGGGCCTTCCGGAGCGCTGGGTTCAGAACCGATCTTTTCGATGGCACCGACCTGGTCGAGTGCAGGATGTACCGGGGGCTTGGTCAGGTCTGGAGGGGCTTTGCCAAGAATGCCTACGAAGGCCTTGGTTCGCCGGCGCTCCTGCTGTTCGTGACTGTGCTCCACGGGTGTGCCGTGCTGCTGCCGTGGGTCACGCTGCTGGCTTGGCTTGCTGGGGCAGTCGTGGCTCCGTGGGTGCCATGGGTCGCTGCGCTCACGATCGTGGCGGGCTTTGCGCAGCGCCTCGTGCTCGCTCGACGCTTCGTGCACAGCTGGGCTTCGGTGGCGCTGCACCCGGTGGGCATTGCCATGCTCACGGCGATCCAGTGGCACAGCCTGTGGCTGCACTTGACCGGACGCCGTGCCTGGAAAGGTCGGACCGCCGGCGTGCCGGCGTCATGACGCCGTCATCAGTGCGTCAGGTCGTGGCGGCGGTGGCCAACGGCACCGGCGGCGCCGTCTGCAGCGCCACCATGTTCCGGTAGTGCTCGCTTCGCGCCATCAGTTCGGCATGGGTGCCTTGATCATCCACGAGGCCATCACGGATCACGACGATGCGATCGGCGTGCTGAATCGTGCTGAGCCGGTGCGCGATCACGAAGCTCGTGCGCGAACGCATGAGCGTGGCGAGCGCAGCCTGGATGAAGCGTTCGCTTTCGCTGTCAAGGTTGCTCGTCGCTTCGTCGAGGATGAGCAGGCGCGGATCCGCCAGCACGGCGCGCGCGATGGCGATGC
>SYIB01000195.1 GCA_005798965.1 Planctomycetia bacterium | reverse complement strand
GGTGAAGCCATGCGGATTGTGGTCGCGGCCATCCTCGCCGCCTTGCGATGCTGGCGTGCGCCCGAACTCGCCGCCCCACACCACCAGCGTCTCCTCGAGCATGCCTCGGCTCTTGAGGTCGCGGATCAGGCCGGCGATCGGTAGGTCGACCTCGCTCGCGTTCTGTGTGTGGCCCTTGCGCAGGTCGCCGTGCTGGTCCCACTTGTACGAGTGTGTGCACTGGATGAACCGCACGCCAGCTTCCGCGAACCGGCGTGCCAGCAAGCATTGCCGCCCGAAGTCCTCGGTGTTCTTGTCGTCGATGCCGTAGAGCTTGAGCGTGGCGGCCGACTCGCCCTTGGTGTCGGTGACCCACGGCGCCGCGGCCTGCATGCGAAAGGCGAGCTCGAACGCCTCGATGCGCCCTTCGAGCGCCGATCCACCGCCGCTGCGATCCATGTGCTCACGGTTGAGCTGTTGGAGAAGGTCGAGCTGCGCACGCTGCACGTCGCCCGGGACGCCGGCCATCATGTGATCGAACTGCGCCTGGCTCGAGGGACTCCCGGTCTTGCCGAACGGCGTGCCGTGGTAGGCCGCCGGGAGGAAGGCGCTGGAATAGTTGTTCACGCCGCCGTGGCCGAGCGTGGGGCTGATCGTGATGAAGCCGGGCAGGTCCTGGTTCTCGCTGCCGAGCCCGTAGGTGATCCATGAACCCATGCTCGGCCGCACGAAGTTCTCGCTGCCGGTGTGGATCTTGAGCAGCGCCGCACCGTGCGCGGGGTTCGAGCCGTGCAAGCTCTTGACGAAGCAGAGGTCATCCACCACCTGCGCGACATTGGGGAAGAGTTCGCTCACCCACGCGCCGCTCTGCCCATGCTGACGGAACGCCCATGGGCTCCCGAGCAGATTGCCGGTCTCGGCAAACTGCACGCGCGGCTTGGCCTGCGGGAACGGCTTGCCGTGATCACGCTGCAGGAGCGGCTTGTAGTCGAAGGTGTCCACCTGCGACGGACCACCGTGCATGAAGAGAAAGATGACGCGCTTGGCGCGTGCAGGCGCATGCGGCAGGCGAGGTGCCAAGGGGCCGACCCGCGATGGATCGACCAGGTCAGGCCGGCCATCGGCCCATGCACCCCGACGCAGCAGTTCATCGCCCAGAAGCCCCAGCAGCGCAACCTGCCCGAACCCGCTTGCGCAGGACCGGAGCATGGCGCGTCGCGTCACGGCGCTCTGGCGATGGTCACAGAACATGCATGGAGGGTAGCCGCGCCCGGTCGCTCGTCGAGCGCGAAGCCCTGAATCGGTGCAGGTTCACGCTGTCACTCGATCGTGATGAACTCGCTGCTGGCGAGGATGACCTGCGCGTAGAGGCCCCATGCGGCGTCCTCGCCGAGCGCGGCTTGGCTTGCCACGAAGGCCAGCGCGGCATTCGCTTCACTCGCGGTGGGTTCACGGCCAAGCGCCATGCGGTAGGCCTCCTGCACCATCGCGTGGCCTTGGTGCTCGGCCTGTTGCGGCGGCACGCAGGCAGCGGCGGCGAGCACTCGTTCGCGAAGGCGCTTCGCCCACGCTCGGCTCTCCTCGTGCACGAACGGGCTGTTGAGCATGAAGAGCGCCTGCGGTGCGATCACCGTCTGTGCGCGTGCATCGACCGTCACGCTCGCGTCGGTGTAGTCGAAGATCCCGAAGAACCCGAAGAGAGCATTGCGGATCACCGGCAGGTAGAGGCTCCTGCGCGGCGCCCCATACTGTGCACCGTTGGCGCTCTGGTCATTCGTCACGTACTCGAAGTTGCCGCTGGTCAGCAGTGAACCGCCCATGGTTCGGTCGAGCGAACCGCTTACGGCGAGCACGCTGTCGCGAATCGCCTCGGCCTCGAGCCGCCGCGGCGTCCAGCGCCAGAGCAGGCGATTCTCGGGATCGATCGCGCCGGCGATGGCATCGGGCGTCGAAGATCTCGTGTACGCCTCGGACAGCATGATCTGCCGATGCAGTCGCTTGAGGTCCCAGCCGTGACGGATGAAGTCGCGCGCGAGCCAATCCAGGAGCTCGGGGTGCGATGGCCTGCCGCCGCGCGTACCGAAATCACTCGGCGTCTCCACGATGCCGCGACCGAAGTGCCAGTGCCAGACGCGGTTCACGAACACGCGTGCCGTCAGGGGGTGCTCGTCATCCACGAGCCACTGCGCGAGCTCGAGCCGGCCGCTGGACCCTTCGGGAATCCGAGGAAGATCGGTGCCCTTGGAGAGCGGTTGCGGCGCACCGCGCGCCACCTTCGGGCCCGGCGCCATGGTGTGATCGCCGCGCACATGCATTGCAAGGTCGCCGGGCTTCTCCTGTTCGGTCACAGCCAGCACCAGAACTGGTTGGGCAGGCGTGGCACCGGCGAGACGATCACGCTCGGCGACCAGCTTGGCGATCTGCGCGCGGTCGTCGGCGGATCGGACTTCCTCCAATGGTGGCCCCACGGCAAAGGGACCGCTCGGCCCGAACAGTGCTGCACGATCGGCTTCGAGCGAGGGTTCATCCAAACGCTCACGAGGCTCGTCCGATGATCTGTCGGCAACGAGTACAGCCCATGCCGATGATGCTGCCTGGGCCCGCCTCGCGAGGTCCGTGGCGAGGTCGCTGCGATCGCGCACCGGGCCATGGAGTTCACCGCGCCACTCGGCAAGCCACGGCTCGCGATCGAGCGCATCGCGCGCCTGCACGAGCAGTGCGGCCGGAACGGCGAGTTCCGCCGCACGCGCGACCGCTGCCTCGGTACGCCGATCCGTGCGACCGATCGGCACCAGTTCCACGCGATCGATGTGCGGGAAGGGGCCATCACGCACGAGTGCGATCTCATGGTCGCCCGTTGTCAGTTCAAGCCGCGCGGCCACTTGCCACTGTTGGCCCAGCGGATGGAAGGACCCGGTGTCGGCACCGAGGGCATCCTGCGCCGCCAGCATCCCATCGAGTTCGACCTGGACGGGCCGCACCTCGTCGCTCGCTGCGCGCACGCGAAGCTCGTGCGGACCATCGACCTCTGCACGCAGCCGCCAGGCCACGCGGCCCACGCCAGGCGCGCCGGTGCGCACGACGCCGATGCCGACGCCCCAGTGATCGCGATCGATGACCAGACCCTGCAGCACGGCACCTTCCTCGGCCTCGAGCGTGGGTGCAGCAGCCGGGAGTTCCGCGGCAGCGAGGAGGATCGGCGCTGCGTGCGTCACCCACGATGCCTGAACAAGCGCATCGGCGCGCTGCGTTGCACCCTTGAGCACCTTGATCGTGCGCTCCGTGGTTGCGGCATGCTCCGCACGCGCGGCCACCGCATCGTTCGCAGCCGCCTCGCGCTCGAGCGCTCGGGCCACGGTCGTGACGCTCGCCATCGTTCGCGTGCTGTGCAAGACCCCCGCGAGCGCGAAGTACTGGCCCTGCGAAATCGGATCGAACTTGTGATCGTGGCAACGTGCGCAACCCAGCGTCTGGCCCATGAACGCGCGGCCGATGACATCGACCTGCTCATCGACCATGTCGAAGACGAGCTTCTCCTTGTCCGGCTCGGCCAGCACCTTGGGGCCAAGGACCAGGAAGCCTGTCGCTGTGATGCTGTCAGCGGCAGCGGGGGACGACCGAGCCTCGGGCAACAGGTCGCCGGCAAGCTGCATCATGATGAACCGATCGATCGGCAGGTTGTCGTTGAAGGCTCGCACGGCCCAGTCGCGCCAGCGGAACGCATTCGCGAACGCCGTGTTCTCGTCGAGCCCGTTGCTGTCGGCGTAGCGCGCGACATCAAGCCAGTGACGCGCCCAACGCTCGCCGTAGGCAGGGCTGGCGAGCAATCGATCAATCACGCGCGACCACGCATCAGGCCGCGTGTCCTCCTCGAAGGCCCGGATTTCCTCGTAGGTCGGCGGCAAGCCAGTCAGGTCGAGCGTGGCGCGGCGAAGGAGCGTGCGCCGATCGGCGCGGCCCTGGGGGACCACGCCCCGGGCCTGCATCGCATGCAGCAGAAAGCGGTCGATGTCGGCGATCGATGATGCCGCCCCCGCGGGCTTGGGCGGTCGTGGTCGGGCCATCGGCTGGTACGACCAGTGATCCTGCTCGATGAGGGCTGCCTTGGCCTTCCAGATGGCTGCCGCGTCCGGGTCGGCTGGAGCCGAAGCATCCACCATGGCGTGATCGGCATCCTTGGGCAGCGCGGGCTCGTCGGGCAGGGGGCAGGCGGAGCCGTGGGGACCATGCCCGACCGTGGCCAGGATGGCGGCCCAGAGCATGGCGCCCAGGCGGGGCCGACGGGCTGCGGGAATCGTTCGGGGCCGTGGCACGGTCGAATCCTATGGGTGATCCGCGGTGCGACCAATGGTCACGGCCGTGATTGATGTGTGCCAGATTCTGGCACTTTCGAGTCAGGTTGGCCCCGGGCGCCCCTTCTGTGCAGGGCCAGTCGGGTTCCAGCCACTGGGCGTCAGACCCGGCGGGGGTTCTCGCCATCAGCCCTGTCGACTGGGCTGTTGTCTGGGCTGTCGACTGAACTGTTGTCTGGACTGTCGTCTGCCCTGTCACGAGATCTGTCACGGTTGGCGCGGAACCCCGTTGGAAGCCGCTCTGACCCATTCACCACTCGCCCCCAACCACGAGGATCGATGTCTCTGAATCCACTCTTTCGACCCACAACCTCACTTCCGAACCGAGTCACGCTGGCCCTGCGCATGATCGCCACCTTCCGGGGGGCGTTCCTGGCGGGCCGACACGGTCAACCAAGCCTGTCACCTCGCGAGGGCGCCATGTACCTCGCGGCGGTTGATGTCGTACGCCTTTACATGTGCGGTGAGCACGAGTTCTCCGATGGGGACGCAGCCGGAGCAAGGGCAAGATTGGCCTCTCCTGAACCCGAGGGTGATGCGGCATAGCTGGCCCGCCAACGCTGGCGTCGTTCACTGTGTCAATCACTGTCACACTAAGGCTCCTGGGGGAGCAAGAGTTCGAGGACGCGTCGTTCAGCCCCTCGCTTGGAGGAAAGCCCACATGTCGAACCACCGCACCCGCCGCAACCAGCGGCGTCAGATGTCCCTCACCACCGATTCGATCCGCGTCGAGCAGGCTCGGTCCCTGGCCCTCTCCGCGCTGGCATCGGCCGGCTCATTGAACGTGCTCGACCTCTACAGGTTCGCGCAGGATGCCGTTCACCACCTTGTGGTCACTGCATGCCCGGCGGCCACTGCACTGCGCCAGCACATCGTCGACC
>SYIB01000194.1 GCA_005798965.1 Planctomycetia bacterium | reverse complement strand
CGTGACTGCAACGAAGTCGAGTTCGAGGGCCGCCTGGTGGTCCTGCGCAAGACCGGTGTCGTCGCAATCGTCGACGCCAAGGGCCGCGAACTCGACCACTTCAAGGTGCCCTACGGCGCCACGATGTCGGTCCGCAACGGCGCCACCGTCAAGAAGGGCGACCTGGTGCTCGAGTGGGACCCCCACTCCACCCCCATCCTCGCCGAGAAGTCCGGCGTGGTGCGGTTCCGCGACGTGGCCGAGGGCGAGACCATCCGCGTCGAGGGCAAGGGTGCCAAGCGCGAAGTCATCGTGGTCGAACACACCGGCGACAAGCACCCCCGCATCACCATCGAGGATGCCCAGGGCCACGTGCTCGACCTGCACCACTTGCCGGCGAAGAGCCGCATCGTGACCGAGGATGGCCAGAAGGTCGCCGCCGGCGCCGCGCTCGCCATCCAGTCCAAGGGCGAGGAACGCCGCAGCGCCGACATCGTCGGTGGTCTGCCGCGCGTCACTGAGATCTTCGAGGCACGCCTGCCGCGTGACCCCGCCGTCATGGCGCGTGTTGCCGGCCGCGTCGAGCTCCTGCCGAACGAGCGCAAGGGCAAGATGACCATCCGCATCCATGTCGAGGGTGCGAAGGACATGCACGAAGACCACCACGCCCTGCAGGGCAAGCGCCTGCTCGTCCATACGGGCGACGTGGTCGAGGCCGGTCAGCCCCTGACCGACGGTGCACGCACCCCCGCCGAGATCCTCGCGATCAACGGCGAGGAGGCGCTCTACCAGTACATGCTGGACGAGATCCAGAACGTGTACCGCGCGCAGGGCGTGCCCATCGCAGACAAGCACATCGAGGTCATCCTCCGCCAGATGCTCTCGAAGGTGCGCGTGGCCGATCCGGGCGACAGCGATCTCCTGCCCAACGACGTCATCGAGCGCTACCGCCATGCGCAGGTCAACCAAGGCCTCGCTGGTTCGCTCAAGGTCGTCGATGCAGGCGGCACGCTGCTCGTCAACGGCAAGGTCTATCCCAAGGACGAAGTCAAGGAAGCCAACGCGGCTGCCGAAGAGGCCAGCCGCGAGCCCGCCAAGACGGTCAAGACCAAGCCGGCCCGCGTGCGCACGCTGCTCCTGGGCATCACCAAGGCCAGCCTCCAGAGCGAGTCGTTCCTGTCGGGCGCGAGCTTCCAGGAGACGACCAAGGTGCTCACCGAGGCCGCGCTCAAGGGCGCCGTCGACACGCTCCAGGGCCTCAAGGAGAACGTGCTGCTGGGTCACCTGATCCCGGCGGGTACGGGCTTCGAGCCCTACGCCACGCTGCGCATCCGCAAGCTCGTCAACGAGCCTGCGGGCAGCGAGTCGAGCGACCACGGCTACCTGGCTGGCGCCACCGATGAGGCGGAGCTGCACGGCGCCGAGCGTCCGGGCGAAAGCCCCACGATCAGCGACCTCTCGGCCTTCACGCCACAGGAGCAGTACGTGGCCGACGGTGGGGAATCCACCGAGGCGGCGAGCGACGACGGCGAGTGAGCCGATCGACAGGATCGCTGCAGGCGATCGATCCCAGGATTCACTTCAGGGCCCCGGCAACCGCCGGGGCCTTTCTCATGGGCAGCGCGGGGCTAGACTCGTTGCATGGCCGAGGAGTGGTACAAGGATGGTCTTCGCTTCGAGTGCACCATGTGCGGCAATTGCTGCACGGGCGGCGAAGGTGCAGTCTGGTTCACGGACGACGAAGGCAAGGCGATGGCCGCCGAACTCGGGATGCCCCACGAGGAGTTCCTCGCCCGCTTCACCCGGGTCGTTCGGGATCGTCGCAGCCTGACCGAACACTCCACGCCGCACGGCATGGACTGCACATTCCTCGACCGCGAAACGATGCCCGGCAAGGCCCTGTGCAAGGTCTACCGATCGCGACCGAGCCAGTGCCGAACCTGGCCGTTCTGGCCCGACAACCTCGAGAGCCGCAGGGCGTGGGTCATGGCCAAGAAGCACGCCCCATGCCCGGGCATGGACCAGGGCAAGCTCGTGCCGATCGAGCAGATCAGGATCCAGCGCGATCTTGACCTGCGCGACAACGGCGATGCCCCATGGTGATCGAACCTGCTGTGATCGCCAGTTGGCGTGCCGCGGCGGCATCCATCGATGCGCAATCCACGATCGCGCGGCTCCACGAGGAGATCGCCGCAGAGGTTCGCGTGCAGCGACCGCTTTGCGTGAGCAGCGGTCGGTGCTGCGGCTTCGAGGCGCACGGCCATCGGCTCTACCTCACGGGGATCGAGACCGCGTGGACATGGTCGGGGCTCGCGCGACGCCCCTCAGCAACCGAGGTCGACGCAGCCCTGGCCGCCGGCGCGTGCCCGTTTCTCTCGAATGGCTGCAGCGTGCACGCCGTTCGCCCGCCCGGCTGTCGCATCTACTTCTGCGACCGCGATGCGGCAGGCTGGCAGTCGGCGCTGGCCGAGCGCTGCCATCTGGAGATTCGATCGCTCCACGATCGGCTCGACATTCCCTATCGCTACGCGGAGTGGCGCTCGCTCCTGGCGGCCTTTGCGGCGGCTGAAGCCGCTTCGTGATTCCGTCGCGCGCCCCTACCATCGCACCATGGACACCTACCGCATCCGAACCGATCTTGAACGCGCAAAGGTCGGTTCGTACGCGCTGCCCCTCGGTCTTGAGCCAGTCGACCTGCCCGAGCCCACGCAGGGATACGTGGTGAACATGAACATCGCCGAGGGCGAGGAACCCGATACCTACGCCTTCCATGTGGTGGTGAGCCACGATCGCCTGAAGCCGCTGATCCAGGATGCCTTCGACCTGATGCCCGAGACGGTCATGCCGATCGTCGAAGTCGGTTCGCGAGATGCCTATCGCAACCTCGATGTCTACCTCGGTCGAAAGGAACTGCCCTTCGACGAGTTCGAGGCCGTGTGGAAGGAGTACGAGCCCATCATCTACGAGGATGCCTCGATCGGCGTCGGATGCAATGCCGAGGAGCCGTTCGTCGAGGTCTTCATGGATTCGTGGAAGGGATTGTGCATCACGGCGCCAGTCTCGATGCGGCGCCAAGTCCAGCGCCTGCTGCACCGCCACGGGCTCCGCGAGGTGCAGGAAACCTGGCCTGAATCGCTCGAGCGGGCCACCGAGCCGCCCACCAAGCCACGCGAGGTGCTGGCGCTCGATGACCTCAAGTGCCCTGACCTCGATGACATCCTGATGCAGCTGCGCGATGCGCTCGATCTTGAGCTCAACATCGACCCAAGCGCCAACCTCGACGAGGGTGGGCGCGAACTCGGCATGACGCTGTGGTTCGCGACCGTGCTCGCGGG
>SYIB01000023.1 GCA_005798965.1 Planctomycetia bacterium | reverse complement strand
TGATGCGCATCCTCAATGACCTACTCGATCTGTCGAAGATCGATGCGGGCCGCATGGACATCGACCGGCGCGAGTTCTCGCTGGTCCAGGTGATGCGTGATGTGCGCGACCTGATGGAAGTGAACGCCAGCGCGCGCGGGAACTCGCTCGCGCTCCGGCTCGACGTGCAGGCATCGCACGACCAAGTTTTCGGCGACTCGACGCGCATCCGCCAGGTGCTGCTCAACCTGGTTGGCAACGCGGTCAAGTTCACCCGGGGAGGATCGATCACGATCGCGGCGGCCACCGAGGCGCGCGGCGAGCGCATTGCGCTGCGGGTCGCAGTCACCGATACCGGCAAGGGCATCCCGACGGACCAGATGGGTCGGCTGTTCGAGCCCTTCAGCCAGCTCGACCGCGAGTTCGTGCGTGAGCACGGCGGAACGGGGCTGGGTCTGGCCATCAGTTCGCGCATCGCGAACCTGCTCGGCGGACGGATCGAGGTCACCAGCACGCCGGGCATCGGAAGCACGTTCACGTTCCACACCGTGCTCGATGCGGGGCATCGGTCGGCCACCGAGGGCGTGGGCGTTGCTGAATCGTCCGACCAGCCGCTGGCTGGCGTGCATGTGCTGCTGGTCGAGGACAGCATCGACTCGGCACGGTTGCTCTCGACGATGATGGGCAAGGCAGGCGCGACGGTCGAGGTGCGCGGTGATGGACTCTCGGCGGTGGATGCGGTTGATGCGCAGCACAGCCCCGATGTGATCCTGATGGACCTGCAGTTGCCGGGGATCGATGGCATCGAAGCCACCCGGCGCATTCGCGCCAAGGGATGCAGGTCGCGCATCGTGGCCCTGACCGCAGCGGCGCTGGGCGCCGACCGCGAGCAGGCCCGGGCGGCCGGCTGCGACGGCTTTGCGCTCAAGCCGATCTCGAGGACCGATCTGGTGCAGGTCTGCCGCGGCGAGCCGTCACGGAACGGCTGAAGCGGGGGGCGCGACGTTTGAGTCCTCGCCGAAGGACTGTCGCGGCCCGGCATCCTGGAGTGCCCGGTAGGGCTCGATGGTGATCATGCCGCGGTCGGGGCTCTCGTACTCCCGCATCAGCGAGCAGGCGGTCCCGTGGCGACGCTGGATCAGGCGCCGGTGGACCGTACACCGCCGGATGTCGACGAACTGAAGCCGACACCGTCGAGGAACTCGACCTGTCCCGTGGCCACGTCGTACATCGACCCCACGATGGCGATATCGCCGTTACGGGACATCGTCGCGAGCGTGGGGCTGTTGTCCTTGATCCACTCGATCGTGTTGCGCACGTTGATCGTGGCCACCCGGTCGACGAAGGCGCTGTTCTTGGCTGACCGGTCATCCTTGGTGCTGGTCTCCATGCGGACCGCCTCGGCAATGGGCTCCACGATCGAGCCGAGGTTGGTGAGGCCGGTGGCTGCGACCGGATCCACTCCTTGGTCCACAAAGTCGCACGTGGCCTTGACGGCGCCGCAGCGTGTGTGACCCATGACCAGAATGAGCTTGGCGCCGGCGACCTTGCAGGCGAATTCGAGGCTGCCAAGTGCCTTGGCGCTCGCCACGTTGCCGGCCAGGCGGACGTTGAACATGTCGCCGATGCCCTGATCAAAGATCAGCTCGGCGGGGGCGCGGGAGTCGATGCAGGAGAGCACCGCGACCATCGGGTGCTGGCCGTCGGCAGTGGCATCGACCTGGCGCACGAGATCGCGCTGCAGCCGATGGCCCGAGATGAAGCGCTCATTGCCTTCGCGCAGCAGCGCCAGCACCTTGCTGGGGGAGAGAGAGGCCTGCACTTCCTTCGTGCTGTGGTCGACGTACTGCACGCGGTCGTCGATGTCGTAGTGGTCCTTGAAGCCGACGAGGCTCGTGGTGACGCCACGGGCCGGCGCGGTTTCCTTGACGAACTCATTGATCTGTGCGACGACATCGGGATCGATGTAGTCGGTCATGCGGGCATCGAGCACGACTTGGTCGCCCTTGCCGAAGCCCGCGAGGGTGGTCGCGAACTGCGCGCGGTTCAGGAACGTGGCCTGGGTGCCGAGTTCCACGCGGTGCACGAGACCGCCAATGTGGTCCTCCTTGATGACTTGCGGGCCAGCCCGCAGGTTGCTCCAGAGCACGAACGCCAGGCTCGTGGCCAGGCCAAGGCCGACACCAATCAGCAGGTCGGTGAAGACAATGGCCGTCACGGTCACGAAGAACGGCACGAAATGCACGGGGCCGGTCGCCCACATCGAGCGGAAGATGCTTGGATTGGCCAGCTTCCAGCCGGTGAAGATCAGGACCGCAGCGAGCGCTGCCAGCGGGATGCTGTTCAAAATCCCCGGCACCAGCAACACGCTGCCGAGCAGCAGGACGCCGTGGAAGATCGCCGCATTGCGGGTCTGGCCACCGGCGCCGGCGTTGACGGAGCTGCGCACGATGACGCTGGTCATGGGCAGGCCGCCGACGAGGCCAGCGAGCATGTTGCCCACGCCCTGCGCGACGAGTTCGCGGTTGGGCGGCGAGACTCGGCGCTGCGGATCGAGCTTGTCGGTGGCTTCGAGGTTCAGCAGCGTTTCGATCGAGGCGACCACGGCCAGCGTGGCGGCAGCGATCCACACGCCGCCGTTGAGGAGTTGGTTGAAGTCAGGCAGGGTCATGAGCGACGACCACGTGAATCCGTCCTGCCCAATGACCGGGACCTTGACCAGATGCGTGGAGTCGATGGCGAACGATGAGCCTGTGCCCTGAAAGAGTTCGTTGGCAAGCGTGCCCAGGACCACGGCAGCGAGTGCTCCGGGGACGAGGGTCTTCTTGAGCGGCGTCTTCTCCCAGACGATGAGGGTGGTCAGGGCGACGGCGCCCACGATCGCCGCGCCGGGAAGGAACGCCTGGAGCGCGTGCAGCAGGGCAGAGAAGGTGTTGTCGCCGTCCGCTTGGACGAAAGACATGTCGCCTTCCCAGTCCTTGTCGTAGCCGATGAGGTGAGGGATCTGCTTCAGGATCAGCAAGACGCCGATCGCCGCGAGGAGGCCCTTGATGACGTTGGTGGGGAAGTACTTGGCCAGCACGCCGCCCTTGGCCAGTCCGAAGGCCAGTTGCATGGCCCCCGCGATGAACACCGCGAGCAGGAAGGTCTGGAAGGAGCCGAGGCCGTTGATCTGCGCCAGCACGATCGCGGCCAGGCCAGCGGCGGGGCCGCTGACGCTGACGTGGCTGCCGCTCAGGGCGCCCACGACGATGCCACCGATCACGCCCGAGACGAGCCCGGAGAAGAGTGGGGCGCCGGAGGCGAGCGCGATGCCCAGGCACAGCGGCACAGCCACCAGGAAGACGACGAGACCGGACACAAGATCAGGAACGAGGGATGGGCGATCCGCCCGAGTAGCGAGAGTGGTCATGGGTCTTTCGGAGTATTGGTCCGGGAATTCCGGGGCGCGGAATTAGGGTGCTGCTCCTGGCCGGGTTCGTCGAATCTTCGGAATCCCCCCAACCTCCGTGCTCCGCAACCGAAGACTTCTGCCGGGGCAAGGGTTTACGATCATCGGATTCCCGTGATCCTACCCGTGCGCGCCCTCTTCATGGCCCTGTTGGCCACCCTCACGCTGGTGGCTGCACCGATCCAAGCCGCTGAGGAGGCGGTGGCCCGAGCCCTGAAGCTGCTGCTCGATGAGCGCATCTGGCTGGACTTTGACGCCGTGCCGGGCGAGGAGGCCAACGAGGACGGTCAGCCGGTGTCGCTTGGGACCATCATGGACGACGGGCAGGAGCTCGAGGTCACGCTCGTGCGCGAAGGCGACGACTGGGTGGTCTCGTCCGAGACGGTGCAGGGCGTGCCAGCCATGGCCAAGACGATGGGTGTCTGGTGGATCACGTCCTTGCCCGAGTTCCTGGTCGATGTGCATGTGGCCGAGATCGAGCTCTGGCAGTGGATCGCGCTGCAGGCCCAGGCCAACCTGTCCGGCGGCGCGAGCGTGATCGCGGACCGCGTGCTGCATCCAGGCGACACGTGCTCGATCAACGGCACGATCGCGACCGTCGAGCGCATCGGCTTGCGTTCGACCACGCTGCGCACGGTCGACCGCACGCAGCTGCTGGTCGCCAAGAGCGACTTGGCGCAGTCGTGCGTGGAGAAGCTCAGCAGTCGCGACGGGTTCCGCTTCTCTGCGGTCATTGGCGTTCGCCACGAGACCAGCGGGGATGCCATGCGCAGAATCCTGACGTCGCTGCGGGCGCGCTTGGAGAGTGATGCGTTGGTCGATCCCGCATCGGTGCGC
>SYIB01000193.1 GCA_005798965.1 Planctomycetia bacterium | reverse complement strand
GTCGCTCGTGCCTTCTTCGCGCGTGGCACCGAAACCGATTCGGGGCGTCAGTTCAAGGGGCTTCTCGGTGTAGAGCCGGTAGCCGACCCCGCCGAAGACGCTGTAGCGCTGCTTCCACGACTGGAACTCGTCGTACTCGTACTGGGTCTTCTCGAAGATCGTCCAGCGGCTCTCGCCGAGGTCGCGCTCAAGGATCTGCGTGGCCAGGATGTTGTTGTCCTGCGCATCGCCGGTGTTCGAGCGGTAGTACCACTGGGCGTCGACCTGGAAGAGCCAGCCGTCCTCCTTGTAGGCCGTGCCGCCGGCAAAACGGATGTCCAGGGTGTCGTTGGTCGACTGCACCCCCGAGATCGACGCGTTGATGTAGGACTTCCAAGGCGAGGCCGGCGCCGGCGGCTCGATGGCCTTCACCTCGGTGAACTGGTCTGGTCGAAGCGCGATGTCGCCCAGCACCGGGTGCTTGAGCACGATGCCGTTGGCATCCTGCTTGGTGACTTCGCCCTTGAGGGTCTCTCCGTTGGAGAGCTTCACTTCGGACTGGGGCGGCGTGGGCTGGGCCTGGACGAGCGCCAGGGCATCGGCGAAGGCCACTGGTGCAGCGAGCAACGCGGCGATCAGGACAAGGCAGCGAGTCATCATCGGGCTCCGGTCGGGTCTGGGGTGCGAGGCCACCCGTGGCCGGAAATCCCGTAGCGATCCTTGCCGACGGGGACGGACACGTTACACTCCTCTCATGCGTCGCGTGGCGGTGCATCTTCTTGCGCTCTGGGTCGCCCTCTGCTGCTGCCAGTGGAAGGCGCTCGCTTCGGCGCTGGGCATGAACGCCGCGCCCGCGTGCTGCGCCGCCGAGCAACCCTCGTGCTGCAGGCCCGAGAACGTGGCGCCATCCTGCTGCACCATGCAGCAGGACATGAACCAAGCGGGTGACGAGCCCTGCCACGATGGAGCGCCCGAACCTTCCGGCAAGGGCCGCTGCGGCGGCTGCTGCGACAAGGCGCTCGATCACGCTCCGGCCGACCCACTGGCTGAGGCCCTCACGCTGCACGTCGATCTGCTCGGCACCCTGCTGATGGTCACGCCAGCCGATGCCATCGTCGCGTCGGCTGCCTGCATCGCCGGTTCGGTGTGGCATCCCCCACCGGACCGCGTCCTGCCGCTGCTCTGCATCCTGACGGTGTGAGTCCGCACCGATCGTTGCCGCACCCCTGTTGGGCTGCGGCGCTGTCGCGTGCATCAACCCACAGACCGAAGGACCACCATGCCCAAGCACCTGCTTGCGGCCGCAGCCACGATCCTTGCTGCAGCCTGCACTGCCACCGACCGCCACGATGCCTCGCGCGCCGGGCTCGAGGATGACCTCGCCACCGTCGCGCTTGATGGCAGCGCCGCACCGAGCGCCGCGCTGCCGCCGACCGACCAACCGCTGGCGGCCAGGACCGCCATCGCCGCCGCGCTCGCGCGCAATCCCGCCTTTCGCGCTGACGTGCTCGCCGCGCACGATGCCGCACTGGCTGTCGATGCCGTGGCGCTCGGACCGACACCGATGGTGATGCTTGAAATCGGTGCGCCGCTGACCGACACCGCAACCGTGCCGATCCTGGCGCTGCTCACGGCATCGCTCAGCGACCTCGTCACGCGCCAGGACCGCATGGACATCGCAAGCCTTCGCGCACAGGCCGCGCACCTGGCAGCGATCGACGCTGCGGCGACGCTCTCGGCAACGGTCCGTGAGCGCCACGCGATGGCTTGGCGCGCGCAGGAGTCGCTCCGGCTGGCTGAGGCGCGCTTTGCGCTTGCCCAGGTCGAGGCGGACCGCGAAAGCGCTCTGGCCTCGAAGGGCCTGGCCTCGACGCGCCGCGACCAGGCTGGCGCTGCGATGCTCGCATCGTCGCGGGCCCAGCTCGAGCGGGCGCGTGCCGCTCACTCCACCGCCGTGCGCGCGCTCGCCGCATCGATGGGCTGCGCACGCGAGGGTGCGACCTGGACCCTCGAGCGCCCAGAACTGCCTCCCCTGCCGGAGCCCGGACTGCTCGCCGACAGCGCTGATGCGCCGGCCGCACGCATGGCGATCGCCCTGGCAGCGGCCACACGCATCGAGGCCGACCTGGTCCGTTCGGGGCTCGCGCAGAACGCCAACATCGGCACGGGCTACATGCAGGACGAAGAGGACATGAAGGCCATCCCCATCGTGCTGCAGTTCGCCCTACCGATCGGGGCAGAAGGCGCCACGCGTGACGAACGTGCGACACTCATGGACGAATCGGCCGCCTTGCGCGCAGAGGCGGCTCTGCAGCAGGCGCACGTGCGCCTCGCCGATGCGCTCGACCGCGAGGCCTCGGCACGCATCGCCGCCGAGGCGCTTGAGCGCACCGCGCTCCACGCCGCACGGGCCCAGCATGAACGGCTGCGCACCCTCGCCCAGCGGGGCGCAGCCACCACCAAGGAGCGCGATCAGGTGCGCATGGCCTGCATCGATGCCGAGGCTGAAGTGCTGATGGCCCACGCCAACGCGTGCATCGCCGCCTCCGAACGCGTGGCTGCAAGCGCCGGGCTCGACCTGGCGCAGGACGCCGGACGGAGGGCTGCGCGATGACCGACATGACCCCGCCAGCAGCCCAGTCGCCGCGCATGATGCAACCCGCCATGATCCCGCCGCCCAACCGCCGTGCGACGCGACTCTTCGCCTTCGGCGTCTGGGCAGGCGCGATCAGCGGCCTCGTCGCGCTCATCGTGTTCTGGCTCGGTCGGCCACAGCCCGTCGCGATCACGCGGGCGGTCGCGCGCGAACTCGGATCGTCCTTCGCCGGCAGCATCGTTCAGGCGCCGGGCTGGATCGAGGCTCGTCCGTACGCCACGCTGGTCCCGGGCCTCGTCGACGGCACGGTCACCTCGGTCAAGGCGATCGAGGGTGATGCCGTGAAGGCCGGACAGGTGCTCGCCACCATCGATGCGCGGCCGTACGAAGAGGCCGAGCAGCAGGCCGCCGGTGCGTACGCCATGGCGCGCGCCGAGTCTGCGCAGGCTCGACTGCAGCACACCCTGGCCGAGGCGCGCCTCAGCGTCGGCGAGGCCGCGCAAGTCGACGTCGACCTTGCGGCAGCGCAACTCGCCCGCGCCGAGGGCGCCGAACTCATGGCGCGAGGGGCATGGGAACGCGCCGTACTCGAGGTCGAGCGGTGCAGCGTGGTCGCACCGATCGATGGCGTGATCTTCGAACGCCGCGTGGAGCCTGGCGAGCGAGTGGGTGGCGACATGGAGAACGAAGGCGCGATGTTCGCGCTCTTCGATCCAGCCATGGTGCAGGTGCGCTGCGACGTGCCGCTCGCGGATGCAGGCAGCGTGATGCCTGGCCAGCTCGCCGAGGTCACGGTCGATGCCTTCAAGGGGCGAACGTTCCACGGCACGGTCCTCGTGGGCGGCTTCCGCGCCGACATCGCCAAGAACACGCTGCAGATCAAGATCGGCCTTGACGATGCCGACGGCCTGCTGCGGCCGGACACGCTCACGCGCGTGCGCATCATGGTGCCGGGATCGAGTGCCGCCACCACTCGCACGCAGGTGGTCGTGCCGTCGGACTGGGTCGTGCGCGATGGAACGCGCGCCACCGCGCTCGTCATGGATGCGGGCTTCCTGCGCCGCGTCGATCTGGGCGAAGTGACCGACACCGGCGACGGATGGCTGGTCGCCGGAGATGGGATCCGGCCCGGCGAGGTGATCGTGCATCCATCGCATGCGTCGCTCCCCGACGGCACGCGCATCGCTCCCAAGGAGGAAACGCCATGAGCCTCATCGAATGCCGATTGCTGTGCAAGGATTACGAGCGCGGGGGCGAAGCGGTGCACGTGCTCGACCACCTCGACCTGTCGATCGAACGCGGTTCCTACACCGCGCTCATGGGTCCCAGCGGCAGCGGCAAGACCACGCTGCTCAACCTGCTCGCTGGCATCGATCGGGCCACGTCGGGTGAACTGCTCGTCGACGGGACCGACCTTGCGCAGCTCGATCGCAACCAGCTCGCGCAGTGGCGGTCGCGCCACGTGGGCTACGTCTTCCAGCTCTACAACCTCGTGCCTGTGCTGTCGGCCTACGAGAACGTGGAACTGCCGCTCCTGCTGCATGACCTCACCGCGGCAGAGCGGCATCGACGTGTGGTCGAGGCGCTCGAGTCGGTGGACCTGGCCGAGCGCCATGCCCACCAGCCCCGCCAGCTCTCAGGCGGCCATGAACAGCGCGTAGCCAACGCCCCCGCGCTGGTGACCCCGCCCACGCTGCTCCGGGCGGACGAGCCGACCGGGGACCACGACCGTACGAATGCCGATGCGGTGATGGACCTGTTCGGCCGGCTCCACACCGAGCGCGGCCAGACGATCGTGATGGTGACGCACGACGATTCCATCGCCCGACGTGCCCAGCGCACCGTGCGACTCGAGAAGGGACGGCTCGCCGTCCAGGAGGCCACGCGATGAGCGCCCTGTCCGCACGGATCCGATACGCCCTCCGCAGCGCGCGGCGCCAGCGGCTGCGCACCGTCGCCCTCGTGGCCGGTGTCGCGCTGACCACGGCGCTCGCCGCATCCATCGCATGCATCGACCTCGGTGTGCGCGACGCCACCACCACGCGCGCTGGCGAGACGCGGCTGGTCGTCTACCGGGAGAACCGCTTCTGCCCATTCGCGAGCGCCCTGCCGCAGCGCTACGACCGTCAGATCGAGGAGCTGCCGGGGGTCGCGGCCGTGATCCCCGTGAAGATCATCGTCTCGAACTGCCGTGCCTCGCTCGATGTGGTGACCTTCCGTGGCGTGCCGGTCGATGACTTGCGCGCGATGGCTCCACGGCTCGTCGAGGGCTCCATCGACACGTGGGCCGGTCACGGCAATGGTGCACTGGTCGGTCGCGAGCTCGCGACCCGTCGTGGGCTCAGGGTCGGTTCGTCGCTCACGGCGGCAGGCATCGATGTCGTCATCGACGGGATCCTGGAGAGCGACGACCCGCAGTGGCGCAACAGCGCGGTCACGCACCTGGCGTACCTGCAGGAACGCGCGGCACGCGGTGGCACCGGAGGCATCGTGACGCAGTTCGACGTCGTCGTCAGCGACCCGACCCGCCTCGACGAGGTCGCGCGCGCGATCGATGAGCGCTTCCGCGCCGACGAGTCTCCGACCGCGACGCGCCCGCAGACCGCCTTCGTGGCCCGGGCGGCACGCGATGTGGTGGCCCTCGCCGGCTTCAGCTCCCTGATCGGCGCCGGGGCGGTGCTCGCGGCCTTCGGCCTCCTGGCCACCACGATGGTCAACATCACCCGCCACCGCTCGCGCGAGTTCGCGGTGCTGCGCACGCTGGGCTTCACCGATGGCGGCATCAGCGCGATCGTGCTCGCCGAGGGTGCGCTGGTGGGTGCGCTCGGCGGCCTGCTGGGTGCGGGCGCGGCGTGGCTGGGACTGAGCCGTGCGGGACTCGCCTTCACCATGGAAGGCGTGTCGATCTCGCCACGGCTCGACCCGACGATCTTCATGATCGCGGCCTCCGCGGCACTCGCGGCGGGGCTGCTCGCCACCGCGGTGCCGGCCTGGAGCGCCTCGCGCGCGCGACTGGTCGACCTGCTGCGAGGGGGCTCATGAGAGCGCTGCCGCTCGAGTACTCGCTGCGCGGCCTGTCGCGCGGGCGCACGCGGACGCTGCTGGCGCTGCTCGGATCGCTCGTTGCGGGCGCGCTCATCGCGACTGCGTCGGCGTTCCTCCAGGGGATGGAGTCGGCGCTCGGCGCGTCGGCATCGCCGTCGCGCGTGATCGTGATGGGTGCCGGCAGCGAGGAATCGCTCGAGCGCAGCGAGATCGGTGCGCGCGTGCCCGGCATCCTGTCGGCGAGCGTGCAGGGCATTCGGCGGACGGCCGGCATGGAGCATGTGAGCGCCGAGACCCATGTCGCCCTGCCGATCGCGCATGGCGGCGATGCCTCCAACGACAACGGCCTTGCACGCGGCGTGGGTCCCGCGGCGCTGCTCGTGCACCCCGAGGTCCAGCTGCTTGACGGACGCTGGCCCGAACGCGGCGCGGGCGAGGTGCTCGCGGGGCGCAGTGCCCTGCGCCGGCTCGGCATCGACCCGGATGCCGCGATCGGCGACACGATCACCCTCGCCGGCGTGCCCCTGCGCATCGTGGGCACCATGCGCGCGCCGGGCTCGACGATCGATGGCGAGTGGTGGATGCCCATCGAGGACCTGACCACGCTCATGCGCCGCGAGACGATCTCGTGCGTCATCGTCGACCTCGACCGAGCCACCATCGGCGATGTCCAGGCGTTCACGCTCTCGCGGCTGGACCTCGAACTCGCGGTCCTTGCCGAGCGTGACTACTACTCGGGGCTCCTCGCCTTCTTCGCGCCTGTCCGCGTGCTCGTGGCCGTCGTCGCCGCGCTCATGGCGCTCGCGGCGGCGCTCGGCGGTGCCAGCGCCCTGGCCGCGGCCTTCAGCGAGCGCGTGCGCGAGAACGCGGTGCTGGAAACGCTCGGCTATCCGCGCCCTGCCGTCATCCTCGATGTGCTCCTGCAGTGCACGATCGTGGCGGTGAGCGGCGCACTGGCCGGCGGTCTGCTGGCGCGTTGGCTCTTCGGCGGCATGCTCGTCGAGTTCAGCATGGGCACGTTCGCCCTGCACTTCGATGCCCGCGCCACGCTCCTGGCCGCCGTGACGGGGTTCATCGTCGCGATCGTTGCGGCCTTCCTCAGCACCTGGCGCTGGATCGGGCTGCCGACGCCCGAGGCGCTTCGAACGACATGACTCGCCACTCGTGAACCACCACAGAAGGATCCAACCATGCACCCACTCCACAGCGCCATCCTCCTCTCGTGCGTCCTCCTGGCCTCGTGCGGCGGCCAGAACGACGACCATGACCACAGCCACACGCGGCACGGACATGACCATGCCGCGCCCACCGC
>SYIB01000192.1 GCA_005798965.1 Planctomycetia bacterium | reverse complement strand
TGGATCACCGATGAGGTGCGCTACGGGTGGAAGTTCGTGCACCGTGAGGATCGGCTCTCGCTGCCCATGCTGAAGGGCCAGCCCGCCGGTGATGCGGCTCACGCGGTGCAGGCATGGACGAATGCGATCGAAGCCGCCGGTACGGCGCTCGCGCAGGGCGCCGCTGCGGGCCGCCTCGCGCTGCTCGTCAGCCCGATGCTCTCCTGCGAGGATGCATTCCTCCTGGCCAACGCCGTGCTCGCGCTCGATGCGAACGCCGTGCTCGGCGTCGGTCCGGTACCGGTCGACGGCCAGGACAAGACCTTCCCCAACGGCTTCGTGGTGCGCGCCGAGAAGGCCCCCAACGCCCGCGGCGTCCGCATGGCGCTCGAGGCCGTGGCCGGGACCTTCGCCGGGCGCTCGGCCTCGCCCGTGCATGACGCGGCCGCCTGGTGCGGTGCCGTGCAGTCCGCGGGCGCCAAGGCCTGCGTGGTCACCGGCAACTATCCCAGCTCGTGGCAGTCCGACGAACTCGTGCGCGCGGTGAGCGGCCGCGCGCTGGTCCTCATCGACACGCTGCCGGATCGCCTCACCAACGCGGCAGACGTCGTGCTGCCATCGTGCACGTGGGTCGAGAAGGCCGGCTCGTTCGTCAACGCCAACGGCCTGCTGCAAGGCTTCAAGGCCGCGATCGCGCCACTGGACTTCGCACGCAGCGAGTCGCAGATTGCGCTCGCGCTCGATGCCCATCGCCGCCACGCGCGCGGTACCGCGTTCGCAGTCGCCACGGTGCGTGCAGAGATGGCGCGGACCAAGGGGCTCGAGGGCTTTGCAGCCGACATCGACCCGGTGACGAAGGTCGCGACCGTTCAGGCCGACATGGAGCTGGTGGCGCTCTGACGCCACCGGGTTTCCGATGGATCCGATGAGCCCTTCCCGCGGCCGCGGCGTTGCCGCGCGGCTGTCCGATGTGCGCGAGGTCTGGTCGCTGGCATGGCCGACGGTCGTGACGATGACCTCCTACACCATGATGCAGTTCACCGACAGCCTGATGGTGGCGCAGGTCGGCATGGTGGAACTGGCAGCGCAGGGCAACGGGGGCGTCTGGAGCTGGGCGCCCATGTCGTTCCTGGTCGGCGTGATCACGCTCGTGAACACGTACGTGAGCCAGTCGTTGGGCGCCAAGCGCCTGCAGGATGCGGCGAGCTACGCATGGAGCGGGCTGTGGATCGCTGTGGCCAGCTGGCTGGTGCTCCTGCTGCCGCTGGCGCTGTTCGGGCTGCCGGCACTCTTCCGTGCGATGGGGCATGAGCCGCGCGTGGAGGAGCTCGAGACGCAGTACGCGGGGATCCTCGTGGGCGGCGGCTTGGCGACGCTCGCGGGCAAGGCGATGTCGAACTTCTTCTTCGGCATCCACCGACCGAAGGTGGTGACCGTTGCTGCGATCCTTGGCAACATCGTCAACGTCGTCGGCAACTTCATCCTCATCTATGGCGAGCGCGGCCTGCCGTCCTTGGGGCTGCCCGGGATTCCGGGCACACAGGCCTACGGCGTGGCCGGCGCTGCGATCGCGACCGTGATCGGCACCTTCGTCGAGTTCCTGGTGCCGTTCATCGTCTTCCTCGGCCCGAAGCTGCACGCCGAGCTCGGCACGCGTTCCGCGTGGCGGCCGCAGTGGGGGATGCTCATCGGGCTCGTGCGCACCGGCGTACCCAATGGGATCCAGTTCAGCAACGAGATGATCTGTTGGGCGCTTTTCATGAGCTCGCTCGTGGGCCGGTTCGGAACCGATCACCTGGCGGCTGGCTGGAGCGTGCTGCGGTTCATGCACATGTCGTTCATGCCGGCGGTCGGCTTCAGTGTGGCGACAGCGAGCCTTGTGGGCAAGTCGATCGGCGCGGGCCGGCCCGATGACGCGGTGCGCCAGACGCATGCGGCACTCACGGTCTCGCTGGCGTACATGACCCTCTGGGGCATCGTCATGTTCGTGTGGCGCCACGAGATGGTCGGGATCTTCGCGGACTCCGGCGACGTGCCCGCAGAGCAGGTCGCACGCATCGTTGCGATCGGTGGCACGCTCATGATCTGCGCGGCGGTCTTCCAGACCTTCGATGCGCTGGGCATCATCTACACCGGGGCGCTGCGTGGCGCCGGCGACACGCTGGTGCCGGGCATCGCGACGGTGACCCTGAGCTGGGGCCTGATCGTGGGCGGGGGGCTGGCGCTGGTGGCGTGGTTCCCCGAGTGGGAGAGCACCGGGCCCTGGCTCGCGGCGACTGCGTACATCGTGATCTACGGCCTCTTCATGGCGTGGCGCTTCGAAAGCGGCCGCTGGCGGTCGATCAGGCTGCTGGGTGGGGCCCCTGAGCCTTCGCCCGGGCTTGAACCGGGGGGCTCTGGCAGCGTCGGCAGTGGTTCTTGAGCATCGGTCGGGTGGCGCTATCATCCCCGGGCTCGGCTCCGGACGCCCGGCGCCGCACAAACCATCCTGAGGAGCGCCGACCCATGACCACCGCCACTGTGGCCCCCACCACCCATCCCGTGATCGCTGAACAGGCCGAGCAGTTCCTCAAGACCGGTCAGCGCATGAAGGCCATCGACCTGCTCCGCCCGATCGCCACCACCGGCGAGGATGCGATGCTGGCCGTGCGTCTGGCCTCGATGCTCGAGTCGGTGGGCGAGGACGAAGAAGCCATCTCGCTGCTCGAGCGCGTCTGCCGCATGCCGACGCCGCCGATGAACGCCCTGGTCAACCTGGCGATCATGTACGAGGATGCGGGTGACTACCTGCGCGCCGAGCGCTGCCTGCGCAAGGTGCTCGAGACCCAGCCCGACCACGAGCGCGCGCGCCTCTTCCTGAAGGATGTCCTGGCCAGCCGCGACTGCCTCTACGACGAGGACCAGGCGCGCGACGACGCCAAGCGCAACCAGATGCTCGACCAGCCGGTCACCGACTTCGAGCTCTCGGTGCGCGCGCGCAACTGCCTCAAGAAGATGCAGATCCGCACGCTCGGCGACCTCCTCAAGATCACCGAGAGCGAACTCCTGGCGTACAAGAACTTCGGCGAGACCAGCCTGATCGAGATCAAGCAGATGCTCACGGCCAAGGGCCTGCGCCTGGGCCAGGGCCTTGAAGGGGCCGGCTACGCGCGCGTGCGCAACGAGATTTACGAGAAGCTCAAGGAGCAAGTCGGCGAGGAAGTGCTGGAGAAGTCGGTCGCGTCGCTCGAGTTCAGCGTGCGTTGCCGCAAGGCGCTCCAGATGCTCGGCGTGCAGACGCTGGGCGATCTCGCCAGCCGAACCGAGGCCGAGCTGATGGGCGTGAAGAACTTCGGCCAGACCAGCCTCGACGAGATCCGCGAGCGCCTCACCGACCACGGCCTGGGCCTGCGCACGCTCGAGGGCTGATCGCCCGCTCGTCCCCGCGATTCTCAAGCGGATTCGCATTCCCTGTCGATCCCTGCCCCAGCGGCACGCCGTTGTCGCGTGGAGGTGTGGCATGGCAGGTCGTTGGAGCATCGGTGCATGGGCGAGGGCGATCCTCGTCGTCACGTGCGGGTCGGTCGCGGTGGCTTCATGCTCGGCGCCGCCCGCGCCTGAGCCAGCCCCAACGAAGCCTGCGCCGCCCGTGAGCATCGATCGCCAGCCGCCCGTCGCGCCTGTCGAAGTCACTGAAGCGGCAGCACCCGAACCCACCAAGCCAGCGCCAGCACCGGCCTTCGCCCCACGATTCGACCCGCCGCGCCCAGTCCCGCCAAAGGCCGAACCGGCGGTCCGCGTGCGCGTGGGCACCCGACTGCGCACGCCGCAGTCGTTCACGTGCCCCTCGGGCCAGTTCACCGTTTCCATGGGCACCGAGCGCTGGACGGCCGCAGCGCCGCTGCGCGTGGTCGCCACGGGGACGGGCTGGCAGGTGACGGCCAAGGGCAGCGCGCGCTCCTTCGCTTCCGGGCCTCTGGAGCTGCGGCCGATCGGCAAGGCCTCGATCGACTGGGATGGTGCGGGCTGGCCGGGTGTCGCCACGCTGGTCCCACTGCCGGAGGGCTCGGATGTGGTGATGGAGGTGGGCGTCGAGGAGTACCTGCCGGGCGTGCTCGCGAAAGAGCTCTACCCGCAGTGGGACGAGGATGCCTTCCGTGCGCAGGCGGTCGCCGCGCGCAGCTGGGTGCTGGTCGAGGAATCGCGCTGGGAAGGCCGCCGCCACTACGACGTCACCAGCGGCGAGTCGAGCCAGGCGTGGATGGGCCATACGCGCAACGCGCGGGCGCGCGAAGCTGTCGCCGCCACGCGCGGCATGGTGCTGGTCTTCGAGGGCGGCGTGGTGCCGGCCTTCTATTCGAGCTCCTGCGGTGGTCGCGGCGCCAACGCGCTCGGCAGCGTGACCTTGAATCCCAACCATGACATCGCGCCCGTTCGCTCGGGCGACCAGCCGGCGCGCACAGGCTGCTGCGAGTCGTCGTCGTTCAAGGCATCGGCGCACTATCGCTGGAGTGCCACGCTGTCGGCGGCCACGGTGCAGCAGGCGATCCGCGGCTACGGCCAGCGCAACGGCTTTCCGACCTGGGCCGGCATCGACCTGCCGATCGCGATCGAGGGCTCGCAGACCGCTTCGAACGGTCGGCCGCTGGAGTACCGACTGCGCTTCAAGGAGCGCAATCCCGTGATGATCCCAGCTGCACGGCTGCGCGAGGCGATCAACGGCGGGATCCCGGGCGAGGGCGGCTCGCGCACGCTCAAGAGCGACGACTTCACGGTCGCCTCGACGCCCAAGGGTTTCGTCTTCACGGGCCGTGGCTTCGGCCACGG
>SYIB01000191.1 GCA_005798965.1 Planctomycetia bacterium | reverse complement strand
TGGTGGTCTTGGCCGAGACCCTGCTTGGTCGCATGTTCTCGGTTGCGGAGCCGAAGACCACATGATCGACCACCCGATCATTCGTTGGTTGCTAGGGATCGAGGTAGATCCATCCACCCAGGGATCCATCCGGCTTGGCTGGGAATGGCCACTCGCCGGCTGGATGTGGTTGGTCGGCATCAGTGCAGCCGTGGCGCTCGCGTGGCTTGCCTACACACGCATGACGCCACGTCCATGGGTACGGCGCGCATTGACAGGCCTTCGGGCAGCCGTGCTCCTCCTCATCTTGGTGCTCATGGCACGACCGGTGCTCGAGTTCGTCGAGGAGCGCCGCGAGCCAGATCGCATCGTGATCCTCGCTGACCGCAGCAAGAGCCTCCAGTTGGCGGACTGGAAGGATGGCAGCGGATTGCTGCGGACGCGCGACGAGCAGTTGCGATCGAGCCTTGAGGCGATCCAGCTTGGGGAACGGCCCGCGGAATGGTTCGCCTTCTCGAGCGATGTGGCCATGATCACACCATCGCAGCCCGGGCCTGCGGACGGCCGCACGACCGACCTGCCTCTGGCCATCGATCGATCGCTTCGCCGCTCAGGCAGCGGGCCCATCGGCGGACTTGTGCTGGTGAGCGATGGTCGATCCACGCGACCGATCGATGCGCGGTTGATCAGATCGCTCGCCGCGCGTTCTGTTCCTGTCTATGCCATCGCCCTTGGTTCGCGCGATCCGCTCGGCGACGCATCGATCACGGAGGTCCAGGCACCATCCAAGGCGTTCGTGCGCGACCAGGTTCCAGTGGTGGTGCAGGTGCAACCGCTGCGCGATGCGCCAGCACGATTGGAACTGGTGAATGTGGCCACGGGCGCAGTCGTCGATCGCGCGACCGTGCCAGCTGGTGATCCATCGACGCACGTCCTGGTTGCCACGACGGAATCCGGCGAATCCATGGAACTTCGCGTGCGCCTGGTCACCGATGCCGAGGATGCCGTACCCACGAACAACGAGGCCACCGTGACGCTCGGCATCATCGATCGTGCGGTACGCGTGCTGATGATCGAGGGTGGTCCCCGGTGGGAGTACCGGTATGTCAAGAACATCCTCGTGCGTGAGCCTTCGATGGAGTCAAGCATCATGCTGCTTAGTGCGGATCGCGACTTCACCCAGGAAGGCAACATGGCGGTGACGCGGATCCCGGCGACCCGCGAGGAATTCGATCTCTATGACCTCTTCGTGATCGGTGATGTGGCAGGTGGCCAGTTCAGCGATGCACAACTTGAGGAACTCCGCCGCGCCGTGACAGAGCGTGGTGCTGGCCTCCTCCTCATCGGCGGTGAGCGGTCCATGCCGATGCAGTGGATCGGTACACCGATCGAAGATGTCTTCCCGATGCGTCTGTCGAGCTCAATGCCGCGGCAACCCGAACCCGTGGCCATCGAGCCCACACCGCTTGCGAAAGGTCTCGGGCTCCTTCGGCTCGGCGATGGCGACGATCACTGGCCACCTGAGCTCGGTCGGGATGGCCCGGCGTGGTCGCGGCTGCAGTGGATGCAACGCATCCCGTTCGAGGACCTGAAGCCGACGACGGAGATCCTCGCAACAGCAGTGGGTTCCACGACCGAGCCGATCGGCGCAGCAGTGCTCTCGATGCGATTCGGCGCAGGGCATGTGATCTACGTGGCGACTGATGAGACGTGGCGCTGGCGCAATGGGGTCGGCGAGGCGTACCAGGAGCGATTTTGGATCCAACTCGTGCGCTATCTCTCACGGGCAGGCCTCTCGGCAGCGAGCGGTGGCGCGCAACTCTCGGTCGAACCCACCACAATCACGGTTGGCCAGGCTGCCACCATACGGATCGACGTGAAAGATGAACTCATCCAGCGCCGACTGCCTGATGCCGTGGATGCGGCGGTGTCGCGTTCGACCCTGCGCGAGGACGTGGTCCGGCTCTCGACCGATGCGGCGACCAAGGGAGCGTTGGTCGTGGGACTGGCTGGGGTCTGGCAGCCTCGACAAGCTGGTGAACACGAGATTTCCGTGACGGATGCGGCGCTCGGCGGGACCTTGACGGCGCGGGTCCGCGTGATTGAGCCTGATGACGAGTTCGCCCGTCCCGAGACCGACCACACCACACTCGAGTCGTTGTGTGCATCCACTGGTGGCCGCCTGCTCACGACCACAGACCTGCCCAACCTGGCGACGGTCATTCCGGATCGATCCACGTTCACTGAGCGCATCGAACGCATGCCGATCTGGTCAAGTCCACTCGCCTTGATCCTCTTGGTCGTGCTGTGCGGGCTGGAATGGTCGATCAGAAGGGTGGTGCGGCTTGCTTGATCCGCGTCACATGATCGATCGCGCCATCGCCCGTGCACGGGCGGCACTCACGATCGCCCTGTTTTCTCGCGTAGCGCGCAATGCTCTCATCGTGCTTGCCGTCCTGGTGGCACTGGACTGGGTTTTCCGATTGCCGGTCGGCTTCAGGATCGTGCAGGGCGGAATGGCATGCTTGGCTGTGGCAGCCTTTGCGGTCATTGGTGCACTGCGGATCCTCGCTTTCAAGCCACGCCGGATCGATGTCGCCCTGCGGATCGAGCGCAGTCACCCAGGACTGCGCGACCGACTCGCTGCTTTGCTCGAGTTTGAGGAGCAAGGCCCCGAGGAGCGCACCGAACTGCTCGCGCTGGGCCTTCCAGCCTTGCGTGCTGAAGTCAACGAGGCAATCCGTAGTCTCGACCCAACAACCATCACCTCGATGCGCTCAGCGATGCGACCAATGCGGCAACTGGGTCTGGTTGTGGTGCTTT
>SYIB01000190.1 GCA_005798965.1 Planctomycetia bacterium | reverse complement strand
GGCTCCCTCGACATCACCTGCTGGGCCACCGAGGAACCCTGCTCGATCGAGACCGACGACCTCTCGTGCGTCCCGAACGCGGACGGGACGTTCTCGTACCTCTGGGACTTCACGATCGTGAATGGTTCGGGCCAGCAAGCCGACATGCTCATCCTGTCGGATCCTGCCTTCGCGCCCAACAATGTGTTCTTCCTGCCGCAGCCCTTGCCGCCCAACGGCATCCTGGCCCTGCAGCTCCCGATCCAAGGTGCACCCGGCACCGAGCTCTGCTTCACGGTAACGCTGGTGCAACTCGGTTCGCCCGATCCATGCTGCACGGTCGAGGTCTGCATCACGCTGCCTGACTGCGAGTGCTTCGAGGTGCAGAAGCTCGACCTCGTGGACCTCCCGGGTGCGGGCACGTTCGTCCTCAACCTCGACATCGTGAACCTCGAGGCATGGAACGCCGAGTGGGTCACGCTGGCGATCGATCCTGCATCGATCCCCACTGGCTTCGCGGCCGATGTCAATCCCGACCTGATCGATGTCGCTCCGGCCGTCGGCCTGGGTGGCACGATCGACGTGGATGCGGAGGCCGCTGGTGGCGCCATCTCGGTCACCACCAATGCGCCAGCAGGTACGCAGCTCTCGCTGGTGGTCGGGTTGCACGCGCTCGGGTTCCACCCCTGCTGCTTCAAGCGGATCGAGCTCATCGTGCCGACCGATGGCGGAGCCGGCGGCAACCCATCGGACCTGAATGGCGACGGCGTGGTGAACGCGCAGGACCTTGCCATACTGCTCGCTGCCTGGGGTTCAGGCGCACCGGGCGCCGACGTGAACGACGACGGCATCGTCGACGGCAGGGATCTTGCCATCCTGCTCAGCAACTGGAACGGCTGATCGCACTTCGCCGAGGCGGGGCTCACCCCGCCTCGGCGAAGCCGCGGGCACGGAGCTCGCAGGCATCGCACCGACCGCACGGGGTGCCATCGGCAGCCGGGTCGTAGCAGGAGATCGTGAGCGACAGGTCGACGCGGAGCTCGCGGCCGAGCCGCACGATCTGCGCCTTGCTCATGTCCTGGAGCGGCGTGTGCAGCCTGATGTGCCCGGACTCCACGCCCGCACGCGTGGCGAGATTGGCCACACGCTCGAAAGCTGAGATGAACTCGGGCCTGCAGTCGGGATACCCCGAGTAATCGATCGCGTTCACGCCGATGCCGAGGTCAAACGCTCCGCGCACCTCGGCGAAGGCGAGCGCGAACGCGAGGAAGATCGTGTTGCGCGCCGGCACGTACGTGACCGGGATCGAGCTGGCCATCTGTGCCGGGGATCGGTCTTTCGGCACGGCGATGTCAGCCGTGAGCGCACTGCCACCGAAGGCACGCAAGTCGATGCGCTGCACCACATGCTCGATCACGCCGACCTGCTCGGCCACACGAGCAGCTGACTGCAACTCGACGCTGTGGCGCTGGCCGTAATCGAAGCTCAGTGCATGTACGGCGAAACCCTCGCGGCGCAACCATGCCGCTGTCACGGCGCTGTCAAGCCCGCCCGAGAGCAGGACCACCGCACGGCGGGGCGGCCCGAGTGCGCCCTGTTGGGGGCCCGGACCACTCATGCCGGGCTCGGCACGGTCTCGAGCACATGCTGCACGATGCGCCGCGCCGCCTGTGCATCGCCGAACTCCATGGAGCCGCGCGGCATGATGCGGTGCACGAAGACCGCCGCCGCATTGCCCACGATGTCCTCGGGCGTCACAAAGTCGCGGTCGTCCATGAAGGCCATGGCGCGTGCGACCTGTGCCAGCGCCAGTGCCCCACGCGGGCTCACGCCCAGCTGCAGTTCCTCATGCTCTCGCGTGGCCGACGCGAGCGCGATGATGTAGTCAACGAGCGGCTGCGCGAGCCGGATGCGGTCGACCGCGTCCTGCATCGCGATCACACCCGCTGCATCCATGACTGGCTCGATCGAAGGCAGCGCCGTACGCCAAGGCTGCTGCAGGATCACGCGGCTCTCGTCGTCGGGACTGGGATAGCCGAGCGTGACGCGCATGAGAAAGCGGTCGAGCTGATTCTCGGGCAAGGTGTAGGTGCCTTCGAATTCGTAGGGGTTCTGCGTGGCGACCACCATGAAGGGTTGCGGCAGGCGGTGCGTGATCCCCTCGACGGTGACCGAGCCCTCGCCCATCGCCTCGAGCATGGCACTCTGCGTGCGCGGCGTGGCACGGTTGATTTCGTCCGCGAGCACGATGTTGGCGAAGACGGGCCCCGGGCGGAACTCGAACTGGCCGCGGTCGCGCAGGAACACGCTCGCGCCCGTGACGTCGCTTGGCAGGAGGTCTGGCGTGCACTGGATACGGCCGAAGGAGCACTGGAGGCTGCGGGCGAGCGCACTCGCCAGCGTGGTCTTGCCAACCCCCGGGACATCCTCGATCAAGGCGTGGCCGCGCGCGAGCAGGCAGGTCACCAGGCGATCGACGGCCTGGCGATTGCCCAGGTACGCCGTGCCGATCGTGTCGCGCAGCTTCTGCACGGGAGTCATGAATTGGCGAGTATAGGTGCGCTAGGCTTCAATCATGTCCGTGAGCATCGGGATCCACCTGCCTTGTCGATCGTGCCGTCATGACCTGAAGGGTGTTGCCGCCTGGGAACGATGCCCTGAATGCGGCACACCGATCATGACCACGCTGGTCGAGTGCACGGATGCAGGCGTGCGCGGATTGCTGCGCCTGAGACATCCGGTATCCGTGGCGATCGGCCTGGCACTCTGCTGCGTGGCGCTGACGCTCTGGTGGACCTGCCTCAGTGGTCCTGCTGGCGCCGCCCGAGCCTTGACCTTCGTCGCGGAAGGCGCACCGCAGACTCCGCGCATGGCCACGCTCGTGGCTTCGATCACCGGCGTCGCGGGGCTGCTCTTGGCGTGCATCGGGGCGTGGCTCGTATCTCCGCGCCGCGATGGTGTTCTGGCGCTGGAGTACGGCGCCATGGTGCCCCGAGCGCTCTGGTGCCTTCCCGTGTGGATGGCCATTGACGGAGTTCGCATTGCGGGCGAGCTGTCGATCTTCACCCCGCCCCTGGTCGGCCGCGGCTGGTCGATCGCCTGCCTTGCGGCCGAGGCCGGGCTGGCCTGCATGGTCGCGCTGGGCTTGCGTCGGGCGTTCGCGGTGCTTGGGCGCCGTAGCCGAACCTATCGCGAGGCGCATCTGGCCCGGCAGGATCTTGACCTGCTCGGCCTGGCTGGGCTGATTCTTCTTGCTTTGGCCACGGCCGAGGCGGTCTTCATCCACCGACAGCACTTCGACTGGGTCGAAATGGTGCGGGTGATGATGCTGGTCGTTGGCGGCCTGCTCACCTTGGGCATGCTCTATCTGGCAGCCAACTCGATCTGGGTTGCCCGTAGCCTGGTGGCTCTCCAGCTGCCGCTGCATGAGGTTCTCGCCGAGGATCCTCGTCGAGACTGACCGCTGCCGACTTGGCAGCGGTGGCGTCCTGATGCTGAGGGTCCAAAAGTAACCCATAATATGGCGTTTTCAGCGGCCTATAAGGGCGATGTGCGGCGTCGCGCCCACGGAATTCGTGCCATTTGGCACACAGATTGCTCCACGGCGGCGTCGCGGGCGAGCCCGCGCACGGACCACCCAACTGGAGACCCTGAATCATGGCAGCGAAAGAACTGACCTTCGACGTCGACGCCCGCAAGAGCCTTCTCGCCGGCGTCGAGAAACTCGCCTCGGCCGTCAAGAGCACCTTGGGCCCCCGCGGCCGCAACGCGGTCCTCGACAAGAGCTGGGGCGGTCCCACCGTCACCAAGGATGGCGTCAGCGTGGCTGAAGAGATCGAGCTCCGCTGCAAGGTCGAGAACATGGGCGCCAAGCTCGTGAAGGAAGCCGCCAGCAAGACCAGCGATGACGCGGGCGACGGCACCACCACCGCCACGGTCCTCGCCGAGGCTCTCTTCCGCTGCGGCCTTCGCTTCGTCGCAGCAGGCGCCGATGCCAACTCGGTCGCGCGCGGCATGCGCAAGGCCGTCAGCAGCGTGACCGAGACGATCCGCGACATGGCCAAGCCCGTCAGCTCGATCAAGGGCGGCATCGCGGCCGTTGCCGCGATCAGCGCGAACAATGATGAAGAGGTCGGCGACATCATGGCCGATGCCTTCGAGAAGGTTGGCACGGATGGCGGCATCACCGTC
>SYIB01000189.1 GCA_005798965.1 Planctomycetia bacterium | reverse complement strand
TGCGCCTGCCGCTTGCCGGCGTAGGCACCAGCGAACTCCAGGCCGGCGACCGCATCCTGATCCGAACCCCTGGCGGTGGCGGCTGGGGTTCGCTCGCGGACGGCGTGATCGAAGACGATCAGGCCGACAACTCGTAGCGCTCGATCGAGCGCGCGAGCCCCGTGTCCTCGCTGACTTCGATCACCGCGCCGCATGCCAGCGTGCCACCTTCCGCAACGTCGTACTGCGTTGGCAGGCCAGTCGTGAGATGACGCAGCACCGCCTCGGTCGATCGCCCGATGATCGAGTCATAGGGGCCGCACATGCCCAAGTCGGTCATGAAGGCGGTGCCGCCCTTGAGGATCCGCGCATCCGCCGTCGGCACGTGCGTATGGGTGCCGACGACTGCGGCCACCCGCCCATCGAGAAATCGTGCCAGCGCGATCTTCTCGCTCGTGGCTTCCATGTGCGCCTCGACGATGACGATGTCGTCGGCATGCGTACGCTCGGCCAGCATGCGCTCGCAGCACTCGAAGGGATCCCCGCCGGCCGTCGGCATGAACGTGCGGCCAAGGACGGTGAAGACCATCACCCCGCGACGCCCCGTGCCACGATCGATGCGGACGAAGCGCTTGCCCGGCGCGCGATAGGGCATGTTGGCAGGCCTGCAGATCGGCTCGCCCATGCGCTCGAGGGTCGGCACGATCTTGAGTTCGCGGAGCGCATGGTCACCGAGGGTCACCGCATCGATGCCCCCCTGGACCAGATGACCGAGCAACTCAGGAGTGATCCCTGACCCATTGCGGATGTTTTCGCCGTTGGCCACGATCACCCCGCCGGCCTCGCCCCACGAGGTGCGCAGGGCCTTCGCGGCCGCGATCGCTGCGCGCTTGCCGGGTTGCCCGACGACATCTCCCAGAAAGGCGATTCGCATCGGGCTCGACATGGGCTACACTTTACCCGTACCGCTTTCGTCCCTGTGGGATGACAGTCCCGGCCCTGCCGGGGGCTGTGCGGCGATGACTTTCATGACCTGTGTTTCCACCAAGACCGGCGACAAGGTTCGCCACCCCGCCCGCCCTGAATGGGGTATCGGCGTCATCACGCGCACCGAAGTCTTCACAGGCGAAGGTGGCTCCGATCAACGGCTGTGGGTGAAGTTCCCATCGATCGGCGTGCGCACGCTCATTGCGAGCGTTGCCAAGCTTGAGCTCGTCGAGGCTGCCGCCGACGAGACAGCATCCGTCTACGCCCGGCCCACGATCACGCAAGTCGATGCTGCCAGGGGTGGCCTGGCGGCCGACACGGACTTCCGCAAGCCGGAAGACCTGATGACGAGCCTGCCGCTCGATGCCACCGATCCCTTCACGACGATCAAGACGAGGCTGGAGCGAACGCTCAAGCTCTATCGGTTCGATGGCTCCGCGGCACGGCTCATTGACTGGGCTGTCGCCCAGAGTGGCCTTGATGACCCACTCTCGCGCTTCAATCGTCAAGAGCTGGAAGTCCTCTACAAGCGCTGGATGTTCAACCTCGACGCCCACCTGGTACGCCTGATGCAGGAAGCTCGGCACGAGGGTTCGCTCATCGAGACCGTCGCCAAGAGCGCTCCGCCGCTTGGTCTGCAGACCGTGCAGCGCCTGCGTTCGCGCATGCGCTGAGGCGCGCAATCACCAGCTTGTCGAACGAGGCGCGAAGGCGTGATCAAGCTCGGGTTGATGGCGGGGTCGACGACCGCGACAGTGTGGTCGTGACTGCGGCCGCTGCCGCTGCCCGCTTGGCCTTGCGACGGCGCAGCACGATGAGCACCAGCACGATCGTCATTGGCAGCGCCATGATCAGGCAGCACGCAGGCAAGGCGATGGCCAAGACGGTCGCTGCCACCGAGGTGGCAGACTCGGCGGCGGCGTAGATCGGATTGGCCAGCCCGGCTGTCGAGACCGTGGAGCCCACGCGCCCCAATGCAGCTGCGGCGTGTGTCCCCAGCGCCAATCCACCGCCAACGATGATGGCAATCGACCAGAGGACCAGCGGACTAAGTTCCCGGGCGCCATCCATCCCCGCCAGCTGCTCGCTGACACCAAGCCCCAGCTGATCACACATCTGGACCGCCATGAGGATGCTGCCTGCGGCAGCAGACATCGGTGCCGCAATCGCATCGATGGCATGATCGACCGCCGGGATCAGGCTGCCCGTGAGTTCGACGAGGCACGCCAGCCCGAAGGCCACCAACGCGGGCGTGCTGGCGACCCACGCCAGCGATTCGCCGGGTGACAGCCAGCCCATGCGAACCGCGATCCCCGCTCCAAGCAGCGGTACGAAGACCCGGAAGCCCGCTGCAGCGCTCAGGCCAACGCCCAAGACCACGGCGACGACGATCGACAGGATGCTGACGGTGTCCGGATGCACCACTTGAATGTACGGTGCCACGAACCGGTCACGGATCGAGTTCACGCGCGTTCAGCAGAATCCCTGGTTCACCATGCCACTTCAGGTCACTCCCCTGCCGTCTGATCCGTCGCTCACGCGCGCGCTGGCCGGTCATCTCATGGCAGGCGCACCGAGCGGCGCGTTCCTCGACCTCACCCAGACCATCGTGATTGTGCCAGCATCGCGCGCCCAGTCTGCGCTGGCCCGTCACCTGCAGGAGCTTGCAGGCCGCCCGGTGCTCCTGCCCACGATCCTCACGCCGGGTCGATCGATCGCCCAGCTCGTGGTGCCTGATCGCACCGCAGCGAGCGATGCCGCAATCACCCTGGCGTGCCTGCGGGCACTGACGGCGCTGACCGAGGGCGCGCCGCAGGTCGTGGCGCCGCTGGTCGGTACGGCCGCAGTCGATCCCAATCTGCTTTCCCTAGCGACCCGCATCAGTCAGGTCGCGCAGGAACTCTCGCGCGCCGGCCTCACGGCTGCCGCGCTTCGCGACCGTGGTGCCGCGGGCGAACTGGGTGAGTTCTTCCCGTCCTCCATCTGGTCCGCGATCGCTACCGTCATGGATCATGCGATGGCCGAGCTGGCACGGCATGGGCTGGATCTGCCTCACTCCATCGCTGCCCGCGCC
>SYIB01000188.1 GCA_005798965.1 Planctomycetia bacterium | reverse complement strand
TGATCTACCTCGCCTTGGCGAGCTGGACGGTGATCTCGAGCATCATGACAGGAGGCGCACGTGCCGCATGGGCCTCGTGCGCCTCCGTGATCATCTTGCTGCTGCTGCGGCCGCTGGTGCGATGGCGCCCGGCGAGCGGAGCGTGAACGCAGCATCGACCCATGCGGGTCGAGGCGTGCAGTCACTCAGCGTCGGCCTTCTTGCGCTTCTTGCCCTTGGCCTTGGGCGCATCGCCCTCGGCAGCGGGTGCCTCGGCCTCGGGTGCCGGGGCTTGCTCGGTGGTCTCGGACTTGCGGTCGATCTCGAGGACGCGGTCGCTCTTGACCATGACATCGATGTCGACCTTGAGATCGCGATCGAACTGGATGGTCACCGAACCCGAACCGACGCGGCGGAAGGGCTGGCTGAGGCGAACGGCGCGGGTGTCGACGCCGAAGCCCACCTTGATGAGTTCATCGCTGATGTCGCGCTGCGTGACTGCGCCGTAGAGGAGGCCCTGGTCGTTGGTCGAACGAATGAGCGTGACGGTGACACCGGCAAGACGCTCGATGAGGGCGGCACGCTCTGCGCGCTGCTTGGAGACCTCGGCTTCGGCGCGCGCGCGGGCTTCCTTCAGCGATTCGATCTTTTCCTGCGTGGGATGCTCGGCGAGCAACATGGGCAGGAGGTAGTTGCGCGCGTAGCCCGGGCGCACCTTGACCACTTCGCCGACGAGGCCGAGGTTTTCGACGGTGTCCAGCAGGAGCAGTTCGATGTGAGATGCCATGGGTCGTTGTCCTTTCGTGAACGAGAGTTAGGAGCCCGCCAGCCCCAGCGTGAATGTGCGGACGATGCACAGGCGGAGAAACGAGTTGTGAGCCGAGCAGTATGGCATGGTCGTCGCGCTGCGGCAAGCCATCGTGCTGCGGGCAGGGTGCCTGCGGCCTGCTTCTGGAGCCGAGCAAACGCCCCTCGCGAGGAGGCCCGCGGAATAACAGGGGGTGGACCAAGCGCTCCGACACGCTGGGGCCACCCCCGGAAGCCCAGAGGCAGGTTGGGATGCCCGCGCCGGCGTAAAGCTCGGTTCGGGCATGGTTGTTCGGGATCGACCGATCAGAACGGGATGTCGTCGCTCGGGAGTGGCACATGCTCGCCACCGCCATTGCCGCCACCACCCGCTGACGAGCCCCGGCCGGCACGCGCATAGCCGCCACCGCTCGTGCTGCCACCAGTGGCAGGACCCTCGCCGCGGCCGCCGACGAACTGGAAGTTCTCGATCACCACGCGGAGCTTGGAGCGCTTCTCGCCTTCCTTGCTCTCCCACTGGTCGAGCTTGAGGCGACCTTCGATGAAGATCGGGCTGCCCTTGGTGAGGTACTGCTTGAGCACCTCGGCGGTACGGCCCCACGCCTCGCAGTCGACGAAGGTGACCTCTTCGCGCTCCTCGTTGTCCTTGGTGCGGAAGCGCCGGTTGACGGCGAGGCCGAGTTCGGCCACGGCCTGGTTGCCGGCGACATGCTTGAGCTCGGGGTCCCGGGTGAGGTTGCCGAGCAGGATGACCTTGTTGAATGATGCCATGTGGTGTTTCTCCTTGAATGAACGGGCATCCTAGTCAGCCGTGACGCCACCCTCGCACAACCGAGGGAATTTCGGTGGATCGCCATGAAAAAGGGCCGCGCCCGGAGGCACGGCCCGTGTCATTCGCTGAGGTGCTGCGTGACTGACCCGGGCGGCCGTGCGTGGGCGCGGCCGCTCAGGCGCCAACACTCACTCGGCCGCCGGGGCGGGAGCAGCCATGGCTTCGATCACTTCGTCGCCATCGGGGCGGCGGAGCTTCATTTCCATGGCGAGCTTGGCCTGGCCCTCGGCGTCGTTCATCTGCTCGGTGGTCAGGTGATCGGCGCGCGTCACCAGCGAACGCAGCAGGCGCTCGTTGAGGTTGCAGTCGCGCTCGAGTTCCTTCAGCGCCGCGGTGGGAGCCGTGAAGTAGGCGAGGATGTAGAGGCCACGCTTGTTGCCCGCGATGTCGTAGGCGAGTCGGCGCTCGTCCCACTTGGTGATGCTGCAGATCGTGGCTCCACGGGCCGTGAGCATCTGCTTCACGGATTCGACGGTGCCCTGGAGATCGGCGACGGCGGACTGCGGGAAAAGGAACATGCCCTCGTACTGGGCGGTGCGGGTCTCGGTCATGGTGATTACCTCGTAGTGGTTGGGATTCTGATGCGCCGTCACGATGACGGCGCGCTGTCGGTCTGCGGTCCTGCACCGTGCGGACCTTGGGTTGGTGCAGGCACCTTGGTGTTGAATGCATTCATCGCGGCGGCGGCGCCGCGATCGAGCCAGGCCAGGACGGCCTCGGAGGCGGAAGCGATCGATGCATCGACGGAAGGGCGCTCCTCATCGGTGAAGCGTCCAAGCACGTGCGCGACCTGCGACATGCGCGGATCTGGCTTGCCGATCCCAACGCGCAGGCGTGCCCAGTTGCCGCTGGACAGCTTGATCGCGATGTCGGCCAGGCCATTGTGGCCGCCGCTGCCGCCGTCCTGGCGGAGCCGGATGTGGCCAACCGGCAGGGCAAGGTCGTCGGCGACGACCAGGAGGTCGCGCGCGGCGTCGAGCTTGTGGAACCTCATGGCCTGCGCCACGGGGTCGCCCGAGAGATTCATGAAGGTGAGCGGCTTCATGAACAGCACCTTGTCCTGCACGCCGTCGACACGGAGCTCGGCTTCCCAGCAGATCGCGCCGAAGCGCTCCCGCCCCGCGTCGCGCGCATGGCGCTTGACGAGGGCATCGACCACCTCGAACCCGGCGTTGTGCCGGGTACCGCGGTAGTCGTTGCCTGGGTTGCCGAGTCCGATGACAAGCTTCATGGTCCTTCAGTCGATGGATGGGATCACTTCTTCGGCGCAGCGGCCTTCGCTGCGTCGCCGTCGCCATCCTTCTTCGCGTCGGCAGCCGGTGCGGCTTCACTGGCAGCGGGCGCTGCGGCTTCACCAGCGGCTTCCTCGGTGATCGTGATCACGCGTGCCACGGGGGCGTGCGCATCGATGGCGAGCGAGATGCCCGCGGGCAGCTTGAGATCGCCTGCGCTGAGCATTTCGCCCTGCATGGTCGAGAGGTCGGCGCGGACCGACTCGGGGATGTCACGCACCTTGCAGTTGATCGCCAGCTCGGCCATGTCGTGGGTGAGCACGGCACCGGGCTTCTTGGACGCCGCGCACTCGCCGAAGAACTCGATGCGCACGTTCACGCGCACGATCTCGTCGAGGTTCACGCGGGTGAGATCGACGTGGATCACGTCGTCGCCGAGGTAGCTGAACTGCAGGTCCTTGACCAGGCAGGTCTGGCTGGCGCCGCCGAGGGCGACGGTGATGACGTGGCTGCCGTGGTGCAGGTGACCCAGCATCTCCCTGGCGTTGACCGACGCGGACACGGGCTTTTCGCCGTGGCCGTAGATCACGACGGGAAGGAGGCCCTGCGCGCGGAGGCGACGGGTGTAGCGGGTGCCAAGCCGCTCACGCAGGGTGGCGGCGACGGTAGGGGCGGTGGATGCCATGGTTGTGGACTCCTGTGTTGGTTCGGGGTGGGTAAGGACTCAGCGCTTGGCCCCGAGGCCGTGCTTGAAGAGCGCGCTGATGGACTGGTCGTTGTGGATGCGCCGGATGGCCTCGCCGAGCAAGGGGGCCACCGACAGCATGGTGAACTTGTGGGCGATCGGCTCGAAGCGCGGCCCGTTGGGGATGGTGTCGCAGCCGACGACGCCATCGATGATGGGTTCGCCGAGCCGCTGCATGGCCAATCCCACCATGAGCGGGTGCGTGCAAGCCGCGTAGACCGCGCGTGCGCCGTGCTCGCGCACGACCTTGGCTGCCTCGCAGATCGTGCCCGCAGTCGAGATCATGTCATCGAACATGAGGACCGTACGGCCCTCCACGTCCCCGATCAGGTTCTTGACCGTGACCGATGAGCCCGAGGTGCGGCGCTTGTCGATGATCGCGAGGTCGGCGTGGAGCAGGTTGGCGTACATGTTCGCCACCTTCACATTGCCCACATCGGGGCTGACGACGCAGAGTTCACCGAGCGAGGGCTTGAGCCGCAGGAAATGGTCGGCGATCACCGGCGAAGCGCTCAGGTGATCGACGGGGAGGTCGAAGAATCCCTGGATCTGAGCGGCATGCAGATCCATGCAGAGCACTCGGTCGGCACCGGCCTTGGTGATCAGGTTCGCGACGAGCTTGGCGGTGATCGGCACGCGCCCCTCGTCCTTGCGGTCCTGGCGCGCATAGCCGAAGTAGGGGATCACGGTCGTGATCCGCTTGGCGCTCGCACGGCGCAGGCAGTCGATGAAGATGAGCAGTTCCATCACGCTGCTGTTCACGGGTTCGCACGTGGAGATCACCACGAACACATCGCGGCCGCGCACGTCTTCCTCCAGCTTCACGATCAACTCACCGTCAGGGAAGACGGTGGTCGTTGCCTGGCCGAGGGGCAGCTCGAGGTGCGCACACATCGACTGCGCGAGCGCCCGGCCTGTGCTGCCGGCGAAGATCTTCAGGCCGTCACGGTCGGTGGTGCTCATGCTCGGGCTCCCGCCGCAGTGCGGCCTTCGAGGATGGCGCTCACGTCGGCGAGCTGTGCCGGGGTGTTCACGCTGAGGACGTCGGAGGCAGGCACGGCGTCAACCACCGCGACGGTACGGCCCTCGTCACGGAGCAGGCCGAAGGTGTCGGTGATGTAGTACTCGCCGTTGGCGTTCTTGTTGTCGACCCGTGCAAGCGTGCGGAAGAGATCGCCCGCGGTGAAGCAGTAGTAGCTTGGGTTCACCTCGCGGATCGCCAGCTGCGCGGGAGTGGCATCCTTCTGCTCGACGATGCGCAGGAAGCGACCATGCGCATCTCGCTCGATGCGGCCATACCCGGTGGGTTCGTCGATGACGCTCGTGGCGAGCGTGGCCGAGGCGGCGGCCGATCGATGTGCGGCCAGGAGCGCGCGCAGCGTGGACGCCCGGATGAGCGGCCCGTCCCCACAGAGGACCAGCAGCTCCAGCGCGGGATCGCTCGCGAGCAGCGGTCGGGACTGGTCGACCGCATGGCCCGTGCCAAGCTGCGGCGACTGCACGACGAACTCGATGTCCGGCTGCCCGGCGAAGTGCGCACGCACCACCTCGGCTCCGTGGCCGACCACAAGCACGATTCGACCGACTCCTGCCTCGCGGCACGCACGCACGACCCACTCGACCAGCGGGCGGCCGAAGGCGGAGTGCATGACCTTCGGAAGGTCGCTGTTCATGCGCGTGCCCTTGCCTGCGGCAAGGACGACGGCGGCCGGGGCGTTCGGGGTCGTGGTCATGGCGCGTTCCCTTGGGGGTCCGGCCATCAGGTGTTGGGGGGAGTAACTGGCCCGCCTAGATTCGAACTAGGACAAGGAGAATCAAAATCTCCTGTGCTACCGTTACACCACGGGCCAATGGGCCTGGATCAGGCCGACCTGATGGTAGGGACGAGTCGTGTCAGGGGCGATGCCCTGCGCGTGCAACGAGCGAACTGCTGACGCGGCAGGCACCAGGCCGATCCGCGGCATCCTCAAGGCTGGAGTTCCGCAAGCCGCGTTGGAACCCCATGTGGCGCCAGAACCAGATCGGTTGCTGTCACCAACGGCCCTCGAATGAGGAGGGGAGATGCTAGCGAGGCGATCGGCCCAAGGGAAGCCCTCGGAGCGCGAACGGTCGTTGCGCGGGCGACTCCGCATCCACCGGGACCGGAGGCCACGATGCAGTGCTTGGTCCCATAAATACTGGAAAAATCGATCCAGCGAGGCGCAGGACCAGTCTCGCCCATCGCGCGCTCGCCGCTGCCATCGACCGGGAAGCCCTGCAGAGCGCTTGGCGTTCCATCGTGATCGACCGCGCTTCTACGATCGCTCGCATGCTGCGCATCACGAATCCTGCGACGGGCGAACTGGTCGGCGAACTCGAACCCACATCAATCGAGGGGATCGGGCTGATGGTTCACCGGGCTCGGCAGGCCCAGCGCAGTTGGTCGGCGATCCCGCTCGAGGAGCGCGCGCGGCTCGTGGCGAGTGCCGGGCCGGCGATGAAGGAACGCAGCGGGGCCATTGGTGAATTGATCACGCGCGAGATGGGCAAGCCGATCGCCGAGGCGAAGGGCGAGGCGAACTACTCGGCGAGCGGACTCGAGGAAGCCTGTGCGGAGATCGTCGAGGCGCTTCGGCCACAGGCGCTCGAGGACGAACGCACCGTGACGACCATGCTCTACGCGCCGCTGGGCGTGGCGGTCTGCATCACGCCGTGGAACTTCCCGGTCCTCATGTGCAGCGACACGGTGGTGCCCGCGCTGGTCGCCGGCAACACGGTGATCCTGAAGCCGAGCGAGCTCAGCACGCTCTGTGCCCTCGAGTGGGCCAAGTGCCTGATGGCCGTTCTGCCGCCGGATGTGCTGCAGGTGGCCATCGGTGACGAGGTCCAGGGCAAGGCACTCGTGGCGGCGCCCATCGATCTCATCGCGTTCACCGGCAGCCGCTCGGCGGGTCGGCACATCATGCAGGCTGCGGCGGGGGGATTGAAGCGGTTGATCCTCGAGCTTGGCGGCAAGGATCCGCTCGTCGTCCTGCCGGATGCGGATGTCGATGCCGCTGCAGCCTTCGCCGCGCGCAACAGCTTCCGCAACGCGGGGCAGGTCTGCGTCAGCACCGAGCGGATTTATGTGCACGACTCGATCGCACCCGCCTTCACGAAGGCTGTGATCGAGCGTGCGCGGCAGTTCGTGGTCGGCGACGGCATGCAGTCCGGAACGCAGATCGGCCCGATGGTGAACGCCCGCCAGAAGGAGCATGTGCTCGCGCAGGTCTCGCTCGCCAAGGCCACCGGAGCCACCGTCGAATGCGGTGGCGATGCCGGCGGCAACTTCGTGTCTCCCGTCGTGCTCACCGGCGTGACCCACGAGATGCCGATCATGCAGGAAGAGACCTTCGGCCCCGTGGCTTGCATCATGACCTATCGCGAGATCGACGAAGCCGTGCGCCTGGCCAACGACTCGCCCTATGGACTGGGCGGCGCGGTCTTCGGCGGTGACGAGGAGCGCGCGCGCGAGGTGGCCGAGCGGCTGCACATCGGCATGGTCGGCGTGAACCAGGGCTGTGGGGGAGCGAGCGGTTCGCCATGGGTCGGCGCGCGGCAGTCTGGCTACGGCCACCACAGCGGCGAAAGCGGCCACCGCCAGTTCGCGCAGGTCCGCGTGATCAGTCGTCCCAAGCCCAAGCCCGCCGCAGTGCCATGAACTGAAGCCCCGGGCGCCCGTGGCTCCGAGCGGTCTCGTGGCGTCAGCAATCGATGCTGGCG
>SYIB01000187.1 GCA_005798965.1 Planctomycetia bacterium | reverse complement strand
TTCACCCGCAGGATCAACGTGATCTGCCTGAGCGGCATGTGGTGCGGCGACTGCTCAGCGCAAGGCCCGATGCTGCATGCGATCGCCGCAGCATCGCCCATGATCGACCAGCGGTGGCTCGACCGCGATGCCCATGCCGACCTGTCCGAGCAGGTGCGCATCTGCGGCGGCCTGCGCGTTCCCACGGCGATCTTCGCGAACGAGGACTTCGAGTTCCTCTCGCTGCTGGGTGACCGCACGCTCACGCGCTATCGAGCCATCGCGGCGCGCGCCCTCGGCGCAAGCTGCCCCCTGCCCGGCGCCCGCGTGGCTGATGATGAACTGGCCGCCACGCTCCAGGACTGGGTTGATGAGTTCGAGCGCGCGCACCTGATCGCGCGACTCAGCCCGCGCCTGCGCGGCAGGCACGGCGACTGACCGCGCGCTCAGCGCAGCTTCAGGGTGACCAGCGCGATCACGACCGCGACGGCGCTCACGATGTAGGAGCGCGTCACGATCTGCGTCTCAGCCCATCCGTTCAGGTGGAAGCCATGGTGGATCGGCGTGCTGCGGAAGATCCTCTGGCCCTCGCCGTACTTGCGCTTGGTCCACTTGAACCAGCTGACCTGCATCATCACGGTCGAGATCTCGATCACGTAGACCGCGCCGATCACAGGCAGCAGCAGCTCGTTGCGGGTCACGACGCCGATATAGCCCATCAGCGCGCCGAGGGCGAGCGAGCCCGTATCCCCCATGAAGACGCGGGCCGGATGGGCATTGAACCAGAGGAACCCCAGCGTGGCGCCGGCCATCGCGCCGGCGAGCACCATGAGTTCGGCGGAACCGGGCACATACGGCACCAGCAGGAAGTACGCCGTGTTGGCGTGACCCGAGATGTACGCGAGCACCATCAGCGCGAAGCTCGTGATGACCATGTTGCCACCTGCGAGGCCATCCATGCCATCCGTGATGTTCACGGCATTCGAGAAGCCGGTCATGAAGAACGCGCAGAGCACGGCAAATGCCCCCACGCCAAGCACGATGACGCTCGGGGCGAGATCCAGACGAAGCCCAACGAAGTCCTTGACGGCCGTCGGCGGATAGGTTCGCTGCAGCGGCAGGTTGAGGACATGTGCATCCGGCAGCTTGGCAGCCGTGTAGACGAAGTAGCCGACCACCAAGCCAAGCCCGACCTGGAACACCAGCTTTTCCCAGCTGTAGAGGCCATCGCGCGAGCCGGGCTTGCGCTGGCTCGAGGTCAGCTTGAGCCAGTCGTCGATCGCGCCGACCCCACTCATCCAGACCAGCACGATCAGCGAGATCTGGATGTAGCGATTGAACCAGACGTCGGCCAGCAGCGCCGTGGTCACGAGGATGCTCCCGCACAGGAAGATCCCCCCCATCGTCGGCACACCGCTGCGCCCCTGCATCAGGCGATTGATCTCTTCATGGCCGAACTCGGCGGTGTCGCCGATCTTCTTGCGCTGCAGCCACGCGATCACGCCGGGGCCCTGCCAGAGTGCGAGCGCGAACGAGATCAGCACCGCGGCGAAGGCCCGGAATTCGACCTGCCACATGATCCCGACGATCCAGCGCAAGAGCGGGATCGAATCGAGCTTGTCCTGAAATTCGACGACGAGGTTGTAGAGCATGCCCTGTCCCTGACCCGGCCAGATGGCCGACTCTCCAATCAGCCTGTCACGAGCGGCGCCGCGCGCAGTGCAGGAAGCACGCGCTCGACCGCCGATCCCCTGCTCCCCTTCAGGAGCACCGCATCACCTTCGGCCAGCGACGAAGCGATCGAAGCCGCCACTCCGCCATCCAGCGACTCGACCCATTCGACGTCGAGCCCAGCCTTGCGCGCAGCGTCGGCACCGGACCGGCTGCGAGAGCCGATGAACCAAGCCCGGTCACCCCGCTGCAGCACCGAGGCCGCCAGGTGGCCCACCTCCTCATGCAGGGCACGCTCAGCATCGCCGAGTTCGAGCATGTCTCCGAGCACGACCACGCGCCGTGGCGCGCGCGCCGCCACCTCCGCAAAGGCACGCAGGGCCGCGGCAACCGCATCAGGATTGGCGTTGTAGGCATCGTTGTAGACATCGACCGAGCCGATCCGCTCGCGAACCATGCGCATCTCGGATGGCTCGACTGCGGCGAGCCCACGTGCCACTTGCGCTGGCGTGAGCCCGCGATCGAGTCCCATGGCGAGCGCGGCGAGCGCGTTCATCGCGTTATGGCTGCCAGGCAGCTGCAGCTCGAACTGCACGAGCTGACCATGCGCGCGGGCCGTCACCAACTGCACCTCACGATGCTGCTCGCGGGAGACCAGCCGCACGTTGCGTGCGGCATCCGTGCCGAAGGTGATCACGCGCAGATCGCAGCGCCCGAACTCGGCAAGGGCCGTCATCAGGGGTGCGTTGTCACCGTTGACGATGACCGGCGCGCACGCAGGCAGCCCGTCGGCGATGCTGGCTTTTTCGATGGCGATGGCCTCGAGCGAACCCATGCCACCCAAGTGCGCTCGACCGACCATGGTGATCACGGCTGCATCCTGCTCGGCGATCGCCGACAAGCGACGGATCTCGCCCGGGTGATTCATGCCCATCTCAAGCAGCAGAAAGTCATCGCCACGGGCAGCTGACAGCATGGTGAGTGGCACGCCAATCTCATTGTTGAAGCTCTTGGGGCTGCTCGTGCCGCGCTGCTGCTGCGACAGCACGCCGTGCAAGAGGCGACGCGTCGTCGTCTTGCCGCTCGACCCAGTGATGCCAATCGTGAATGGGGCGACTTCCGCGCGCCATGCCGTGGCGAGCCGCTGCAGCGCCACGAGCGTGTCGCGCACCAGCAGCGTGGGCACCGTGGGCGTGAAATCATCGGGAAACCTCGACACGATCAGCGCAGCGGCGCCAGCCGACTGCGCGGCACCGAGATGGTGATGCGCATCATGCTGTTCGCCCGTGAGTGCCACGAAGGCGCGACCTTGGAGCGACATGCGCGTATCGGTGCCGATGCCCGCCACCGGTTCGTTGCTGCGTGGCGGCCCAACCCAGCGACCTCCGGTGGCGCTGGCCATCGCATCATGCGAGAGGAACGTCACGCCAGTGCTCCTTCCTGAATCGTCGTGCGCGCCACCAGCGCCGACCGCGCCACGGTGCGATCGTCGAACGGATGCTTGACGGTCCCGATGATCTGGTAGTCCTCGTGCCCCGTGCCGGCGATGAGCACGACGTCACGCTCGCGTGCCTCGGCCACGGCGGCATGGATCGCCGCGGAGCGATCCGTCACACGATGCACGACGGCGGCGGTGCCCTGCGGCACGCCAGCCATGATCTGGTCCACGATCGACTCCGGTGCCTCGGTGCGCGGATTGTCGCTGGTCACCACGACCACGTCGCTGTGGTCACACGCCACGCGCGCCATGCGTGGGCGCTTGGTGGGATCGCGGTCTCCGCCGCAGCCGAACACGGTGATCAGCCGACCACCGGGTTCGAGCACCGACTTCAGGGCCGCGCAGACGTTGAGGAGTGCGTCGTCGGTGTGCGCGTAGTCGACGACCACCGCGAACGGATCACCCGGCGCGGTGACCGGCTCGAGCCGACCCGGGGGTGCCGCACACGTCGCGAGCGCTTGCTCGATCACGCTTCCATCGATGCCGCCTGACCACGCTGCAGCGACGGCCTGCAGCGTATTCATGGTGTTGTGGCGCCCCGTGAACGGCAGGTCCGCCTCGATGCGCCCCCACGGACCGACGAGGCGAAGCCGCATGCTTCCGACGCCCACGCGCAGCTCCTGTGCGCTGGCGGTCGCGCGCGGGCTGCGCACGCTGCACCGGATGACGTTCGCGCGGCAGTCGCGCAGCATGCGCTCATGCGCGGGGTCGTCGGCATTCACCACGGCCGTCGCACACGGGTCGAGCCCGGCGAAGAGGATCGCCTTGGCACTCGCATAGGCCTCCATCGAACCGTGATAGTCCAGATGGTCACCAGTCAGGTTCGTAAAGATGCCGCAGCCGAACCGCAGGGCGGCCACACGCCCTTGGTGCAGCGCGTGACTGCTGGTTTCCATGACCGCGCCGTCGCAGCCGTTGGCCACCATTCTTGCGAAGGTCGCGCTGAGGTCAATGGCACCCGGCGTGGTGAGGTTGCTCGCCACGGTTCCAGCCCCATCGTCGGTCTCGACGGTGCCAATGAGCCCACAGCGCCGACCTGCGATGCGTGCGATGTGTCGATAGAGATAGGTCGTCGTGGTCTTGCCATTGGTGCCGGTGATGCCCACCAATCGGAGCCTGCGACTCGGGAATCCATGGAATGCCTCGGCGATCCAAGGAAGGAGCGCGGCGGCATCTTTCGTGCCCTGCTGCGAGCCACCACTTCGCGCAGCAAGCCAGGCCACGCCATCGATCGGCGCCACGCCGGCATCGGCGAGCACCGCCACCGCACCCTTCGCGATCGCATCCTGGATGAACGCACGGCCATCGCCGTGGGGACCGGCTCTGGCGACGAACAGCGCACCCGGCTTCACTTGGCGCGAGTCATCTGCGAGCGAAGCGACCTCGACCTCGCCGCCTGCGAGCAAGGTCACTCCATCGACTGCCTTCACGAGCGCACTCACCTGCATCGTTTCGTCCTCCGTGACGCGTCGCAAGCCTACCGCGCGCCACCCTGCGCGCCCGGGGTTCATCGGCTCGGCGCATGACTTTCCGACGGGAATTTCCGACGCTCCCGAGCGGCCCCGTCAGGGCAGGATGAGCATGCAGTCGCCGTACGAGTAGAACCGGTAGCCCTCGCGCTGCGCGGCGGCGTAGAGCGACTTCAGGCGCTCAAGCCCGATCATCGCTCCCACGAGTGCCAACAGCGTGCTCCGCGGCAGATGGAAATTGGTCAGCAGCCCGTCGACCAGCCTGAACTGTTGACCGGGCGCGATCATGAGTCGCGTCTCGAACTCACCGGCGAGGGGAGGTTCGGGCAGGCTCTCGAGCACGCGCACGCTCGTCGTACCCACCGCGATCACACGCCGCCCCGCCGCACGCGCCGCGCACACCGCCTCGAGCGATGGCCGCTCGATCCTGCACCACTCCGAATGCATGGGGTGCTCGTCGATCCACTCGGTTTCAACGGGCTTGAACGTGCCCAACCCGACCTGCAACTCGACGCTTGACCATTCAACGCCCTGCTGACGAAGGACTTGCATCAGGCCCGGTGTCAGGTGCAGGCCAGCCGTCGGAGCCGCCACGCTCGGGCGGCTCAAGGCCTGCGCATACACGGTCTGGTAGCGGTCCCGGTCGATCGCCTCGTCAACCGATTCGTGGCGATCGCGTCGTGCACCCAAAATGTAGGGGGGCAGCGGCGCCCGACCGACGCGCTCAAGGATCGGCGTGGGTGCATCGGGAAAGTCGATCACCCACGACTCATCCTGGCGCTCGCGCGCGGTCACGACCGTGCGCTCCCCCGTCGCCCCGTGCACCTCGATCCGGTCGCCCGGCCGCAGTCGCTTGGCTCCCTTGATGAGCGCCGTCCAGGAACGATCGCCCACCGGGGCCACGAAGAGCCCCTCGACCGTGCGGGCATCGCTGAGCCGCGCGCCTTCAAACCGCACTGGAGCCACCTTGGTGTGGTTGGCGACAAGCAGATCTCCGGCGACCAGCCACTGCGGCAGGTCGCTGACCCTCCCATGCACCACCTCCGCGCCGGACCGACGCACGATCATCATGCGCGCGCTGTCGCGCGGCTCCGCCGGCACGGTCGCCACACGCGCCGGATCGAGCAGATAGTCAAGTTCGTCAGTGCGCAACCGGTGCATGAGGCTCACTCGCCAGGGTCGCCCTGCTCCACCGCCTGCCACGCATCAGGTCGGCCAGCGGCATCGGCTTGCCGCCCGGCACTTGTGCTTCGAGCACGTCGATCGCACCCTCGCCACATCCAACCACGCCGCTTGTGGCCACGCTGCCCACCGGCAGCGATGCATCGACGGCACGGCAGCGCAGGAGCTTGATCGGCATGGGCTGGTGGCCATCACCGGTGATCATGCAGTCGGTCCCAGGCCACGGAGACAGGCCATTGATGCGCGCGCAGGCAGCCTTGGCCGTGCCATGCAGATCGACCCATGCATCGGCTCGGGAGAGCTTGCGTGCACGCGTGGCCAGCGATTCATCCTGCACCGCACCGTGTGCCGTGCCTGCGACCAAGCGCTGCACCGCATCCACCATCGCAGGCACGCCGAGTTGCGCAAGCCGATCATGAAGGTCCCCGCTGGTCTCGCTTGCACCGATCGTGGCCGTCACGCGCGCATACACGAGGCCCCCATCCATTCGTGGCGCGATCGAAATCACGGTCACGCCGACCTCGTCATCGCCAGCCATCACGCTGCGCTGGATCGGTGCAGCACCGCGCCAACGTGGCAGCAGCGAACCGTGGAGGTTGCAGGCCACACGCCCCTCGAGCACGGCCGGCGAGAGCTTCTGCCCGAACGCGATCACCGCGAGTGCCGCGATGCGTTCGCGCTCGAGCAGCTCGATCCACTCCGGCGCGTTGATGTCCTCGGGCTTGATCACGCGAAGCCCCGTACCGGCCGCCCATGCGCCGACGGGCGTCGGTTCGAGCACTCGCCCGCGGCCAGCAGGCCGGTCAGGCTGCGTGATGACCAAGGGGACCTCGATGCCTGGCGTCGTGGCCAGCGCCGAGAAGCTCGGGATCGCGAAGGCTCCCGACCCCAGAAGCGCCACCCGCGCGCTCACTGGCCCTCCTCGAAGGCCGCCTCGAGATCACGCAGCGTGCGACGGGCAGCCAGCCGATCGATCGGCGACATCCAGTCGGTGATCAATCGGCCTTCGAGGTGGTCGTACTCGTGCAACCAGCATCGCCCCATCAGGCCGCTGTCCTCGAGCTCGAATCGTTCGCCATCGAGTCCGGTGGCCTCGATGCGGACGTGGGCGGGTCGGCGCACGCCGACGCGAATCCCAGGCAGGCTCAGGCAGCCCTCGTCGCGTACG
>SYIB01000186.1 GCA_005798965.1 Planctomycetia bacterium | reverse complement strand
TGGCGATGCGCTGGCGCTGGCCCCCGGAAAGCCGTACGCCGCGCTCGCCAATGATCGTCGCGTAGCCCTCGGGCATCTCCTCGATGAAACGGTCGGCGAAGGCGATGCGTGCAGCCTCGCGGATCGCCTCGTCTGAGGCATCGCGTCGTGCATAGGCGATGTTCTCCGCGACGGTGCCGTCGAACAGGAAGACGTCCTGCTCGACGATGCCCAAGAGCCTGCGGTAGCCCGCCAGCCGCAGGTCGCGCAGGTCGGTGCCGTCGAGCAGGATCGCACCATCGGTGGGATCGCTGAAGCGGGCGATCAGGTTGCAGAGCGTGGTCTTGCCGCTGCCGCTGGCACCGACGAGGGCCACCATCTGGCCGGGCTCAGCCACCAAGCTCACCCCGCGCAGGACCTCGCGCTCGGTGCCGGGATACCGGAAGCACACGTCACGGACCTCGATGCGCCCGAGGATGGCCTCCCGCCGTGGCATGATGGAACCCGAGCGATCAGGCAGTTCCGATGGCTCGGCGACCAGGTCCAGCACTCGGTCGAGCCCGGCCAGGCTCGCCTGGAAATTCGTGGCGCTTGTGGCGAGCGCCTCGAGCGGGCCCAGCAGCATGACGAGGTAGGTGAGGAAGAGGATCAGGTCGCCGGTCGTCAGCGTGCCCTCGAGCACCTGCATCCCGCCGTACCAGAGCAGCAGGGCGCTCGCGACCGGGATCATGATCTCCCACACCACCTCGATGCCACGCGACCACCACCAGACGTTGATGTCCTGCCGAGCCATGAGGTGCGAGCCCTCGGCGTAGCGACTGCGCTCCGCGGCCGTCCGGGCAAAGCCACGCACGATTCGGATGCCGCTGAAGGTCTCGGCGGCGTGGCCGTCGATCGCATCGCGCGTGATCTTGATGTCCCGGTGCAGCGGCCGGATGCGGGCGATCCAGGTCCGGTGCGTGAACCAGACCATCGGCAGGAGCAGCACGCTGCCCAAGAGCAGGCGCCAATCGGTCCAGGCGAGCACCGCAAGGCTGCCGAGCAACTGGATGATCGCGCGCCAGGGGTTGTAGACCATCGAGAAGACCAGGTCGCCAACGCCGCCCGCATCTTCGCGCAGCATGCTCACGAGGCCACCGGACTTGAGCGACTGCAGACGGTGCAGTGGAAGGTCGGCAGCATGCCCGAAGGCAAGGCGTCGTACCGAATTCTGCACACGCTTGACGGTGCGCGTGGCGAGCCATCGACCCCAGAGGCCGATGACCAGCCGCACGGCGGTGAGCGCGACCATGCCCACAGCAAGCGCCACGAGCAAACCGCTGGGCGTGTCGAGCGTGGTCCATGACTCGGGGAAGAGCCCGCGCACGGTCGGCGGCAGCGGTGCGCCGCCGAAGACGTTGTCGATGGCGAACTTGGTCGCCGCAGGCGGAACGAGGCCCAGCAGCGTGCTCACGGTGAGCGTGCCCAACGCCACGGCCAGCGAGCGGCGGCTCGGCCCGAGCAGGCGCAGGAACTCACGCAAGAGCGTCCAGAAGCCCCGGGAGCGACGCAGGCTGCGCTCGGTGCCCTGCCTCGACACCATTGACCCTTCTCGATTGAGCCGCGCCAAGCGCTCGCGCAATTGCGCACGGTAGGCCTCGTAGCGGCGACGGCTGCTGGTGTGCGGCATCAGGCCATCGTAGGGTGGCGCTACAGTGCCCCGCATGATCCTTCCACTGGTCCTCGTTCTGTCAGGCGGCACGCTTGCTGCTTCGGTCCTTGGCCCGATCCAGTCCGCCACCGGTAGCCAGCGCAGTTCGAAGTCGTCGGCCGTCACGCAAGAGGGGTCGAGCGGCCCGCGCCGCGGCGCTGATGCGCAGGATGCACAGCAGGGCGGGGAGCCGAAGCCCAAGGCCAAGCGTCCGCCGGGCGTCTATTACGGTTTCAAGGAGGCACCGACCAAGCAGAAGGGTGCCGTGCGGCTTGCGGCGTACAACGTCGAGAACCTCTTCGATGGCGTGGATGATCCCAAGCTCAGCGGCGAAGTCGATGACCTCAAGGAACGCACGAGCGAGGATCGGCTGCAGGCGCTCGCCAAGGCGATCAAGGCACTTGATGCCGACATCCTCGCGCTCGAGGAGGTCGAGAGCGAGGAATGCCTCCGTTGGTTCCGCGACACCTACCTGAAGGATTTGGGCTACGAGCATCTGGCGAGCAAGGACGTGGGCTACTCGCGTGGCGTCGAGCAGTCGATCCTGAGCCGATTCCCGTTGGAGGCCGTCGAGGTGCGCCCCGACGAGGACCTGTCCGACGTCAAGCGCGATGGCAAGGGCTTTGCTGAAAAGCCGACCAAGCCCGGTGCCGAGCAAGGCCAGCGGTTCCAGCGCAGCCCGCTCATCGCCGATGTGCGGGTGACCCCGGACTACCTGCTCCGCGTGATCGTGGTGCACCACAAGGCCGGCGGGCTGGAGTTCGCCTACCAGCGCGAGGCCGAGGCGCTGCAGGTCACGGAGTGGGTGCAGGAAGCCCAGGTGAAGGACGAGCACATCAACCTCGTCGTCCTCGGCGATTTCAACGCCCAACCCAGCCACAAGACGGCCAAGATCTACTCCGATGGCGGGCTGGTCGGCGCCTACGACTTCCGCGACCGTTCGCGCAAGGACATGAAGGATGCGTACACCACCCACGCCTCGGGCCGGCCGATCGACTACATCATGGCGTCGCCGGGGCTGAGCGAGGACTTCGTGAACAGCTCGTTCTTCGTGCTCGGCACGATGCACGCGGGCGACGACTACGACTGGCGCAAGGGCGAGGAGCCCCCGAAGGGCTACGCCAGCGACCACTACCCGATCGCCATCGACTTCACGCCCGATGATGCGGAGCTCACGAACGCTGGCCAGGCGAAGCCGGCCGCCAAGGGCCCGCCGAAATCTTCTGCGAGCTCGTCCAAAGGCTCGTCCAAGGGCTCGTCCAAGAGCTCGTCCAAGCCCGACGCTGACGCCGACTGACGGCGCAGCGGGGCATTGAGGCCTAGTTCATGCCCAGCAGCCGCATGGCCTCGACGACATCCTTGTCGCCGCGCCCGCTCACATTGATGACCACGACCTGATCGGGGCGCATCGCGCGGGCCGCGTTGACGGCAGCGTGCACTGCGTGGCTGGTCTCCAGCGCGGGGATGATCCCCTCGAGTCGTGCGAGCAGCTGAAACGCTTCGAGTGCGTCGGCATCCGTGACCGCGGTGTAGCAGACGCGGCCAGCGTCCTTCCAGTGCGAGTGCTCAGGGCCAACGCCGGGGTAGTCCAGTCCCGCGCTGCAGGAGTGCACGTCGGCCGTCTGGCCGTCGCCATCCTGGAGAACGTACGAGAGCGATCCGTGCAGCACGCCGGGTGTGCCGTGCGACAGGGGTGCCGCGTGATTGCCCGCGCCGGGGCCGCGCCCGCCTGCCTCGACGCCGAGCAGGCCAACCGAGGCATCGCCGACGAAGGGCGCGAAGATCCCGGCTGCGTTGCTGCCGCCTCCGACGCACGCGATCACGAGGTCAGGCAGGCGGCCGAGGGCGTCCAGCGACTGGGCCCGGCACTCAGTACCGATCACGGACTGGAAGTCGCGCACCATGAGCGGGAACGGATGCGGGCCGACGACGCTGCCAATGATGTAGTGCGTTTGCCCAAC
>SYIB01000185.1 GCA_005798965.1 Planctomycetia bacterium | reverse complement strand
GCCGCCGCGCCTCGGGTCTACCGAAGTCTGGCGCATGGGCGGAGGCAACCTGCAAGGCGTCGATCTTTCGCTCTTCGGCGAGCACGATGCGCTCTTGGCCATGCTCGCACCGTCACCGACACCAGCCCCCGCACCGATGCAGGCCGGCGGACTCGAGATTCTCGTCCAGGAAGCGGCGCCACTGCTTCGCTACGGCAACAACGCCACGATCTCCAATGCCGACGGCAGCACCGGGCTGGTGAACCTGCGCGACCTGATGGACATGCGCCGCTGGGCCAACGGTGCGACGACCCCGAACTGGACGCACAGCGACTGAATCAATTCCTTGCGCGTGCAGCCTCGCGCCGAATCGTGCGCCAGGCAGATTTCAGTCCGTTCAGCACATTCGCTCAATGCTGAGCACCGTCACATCGTCGGCGTACTGCGTTCCTCCCGTGTGGGCCTCGAGCGTGGCCAGGATCCCCGACACGTCACCCTCGACCGTCTCGCTCCGCGAGAGCACATCGATGATGCGATCCATGCCCAGTTGCTGACCATCGGCATCCAGTTGCTCGGCGACGCCATCGGAAAAAATGACCAATCGCGCACCGATGGACCATGCCATGTCGCTGCAGTCGTACGACCAGCCCGAGACCGCGCCAATGGGTGGCCCGCCTTCGCAGGTCATGGCCTTGGGCCCCTCGACCGGATCGACCAGCACGGCATAACCATGCCCGGCATCGATCACCGTCGCCATTCCTGATGACGCATCGAACGACGCGAACAGCATGGTGGCGAATCGGCCGGCACCGGCATGCTCGCTGACGAAGTCACCGAGTCCGTTGACCGATTCCTGAAGCCCGCGGCCACACGAGAGCTGAGCGGCGATGTGCGCCTGGATGGCACTCATGAGCATGGCCGCGCCCGCTCCCTTGCCACTGACGTCGCCGAGGTAGGCCGTGAGCCGTTCATCGGAACCGTGCAGCCCGACGATGTCACCTGCAACGAAGCGCCCTGGCACGCTGGCGAGCCGGTAGCGGAATCCACCGACTTCACCCTCGACCGCTGGCATCAACCGTTCCTGCGCGCTGCGCGCTGCACCGAGATCTTCCACCAAGGCGCGCCGCTCCGCCTCGGCAGCTTCGCGCCTGATGTTGGAGAGGCACATCGAGACGATCTCCGCGATCGCCCTGCAGAACGGGCCTGCGTCAGACGCCGGGGTCTGCTCTCCCGATGCATCGAGATAGACGAACGACTCCGCAACGCCGTCGATGACGACCGGCGCACAGACGGCACCCACAACCTCGGCCATGATGAGACTCGCCGCACCCGCAAGATCCGGTTGTTCGGCAAGTTCCACGGTCTGCCCACCGGCGGCGGCGTTGAGCAGCGTGCGGCTGAGCGGCTTGGAGGCGGATCCCTCGGGCCAGGCTGCGCGGACATCGGCCGAGCCAAGTGCATCGACGCCGCGCACGAACACGCAACGCGCGAAGCCCGTGGCCTTGACGAGCTCAGGAAGCACGGCCGCAACGACGGCGTCCTCAGTACCCGCACGCTGAAGCGTGCCCACGATCGCAATCAGCGCATCCAGCCTGCGCGCGGCCATCCCACCACCACCCTGCACCACGCGCGCACGGGCCGAGCTTGCGCCATCGAGCAGCGTGGAGCTGATCGATGATGCTGCGGACGCGCCACCCCGCTCGATGCGCAACGCCACCGGACCAAGATCAATGCGCGATCCGGGGCGCAACTGGACAGGCTCATTGGGCGCGAGCTCCGCGCCATCGACCTTGGTGCCGTGACGGCTGCTGAGATCGCGAACCGTCCAGGTACCAGCCACCGCCTCGATGCGGGCATGCCGGCGACTGACCGCCGGGTGATCGATCACGAGCGAGCAGTCGCTGCCCCGACCGAGCACGGCGCCGGACCGGGGATCCACGACCAGTGGTGCCGTTCCCAAGGGAAGACCGGAGAGGACGCGCAGGGTGAGCTCGCCTGAACTCATGGAGCTGCGGCAGGAGCGGGATCCGCGGGCGGAGCATCGGCAGGCTTGCCGGGCAAGGGCGACGTGGACTTCGGTGCCCTGGCCGATGGCCGGCCTGCTCGCTCCATCGCATCGCGCAGGCTCTTCATGGTGGCTTCGTCGATGCCGGCTCGCCGAGGATCGGCCGAAAGCGTGGTGGACCATGTCACCTCATTGGCCGTGTAGCCAGAATCGCTCAGGCGGCGCGCGAAATCCGCCATGTGCGCGGCGCCATAGAAGATGGCGATCCGCTGCGGCGGTGCCGCCCCCAGCCGCTTCTGGAGGTCCGCCCAGACCACCTCGTTGCGATCGTCGAGGATGACCTTGCCTTCCTCGCCGAGCATGGCCCCCTCGGTCGCTGCCTTGGAACCCAGGACGCGAACCATGAGCAACTTGACCGCTTCGCTCGCGCTGCCGCCCGAGGCGGCATCCATGAACTTCAGGATCGCCATGACCGTGTCGATGGCACCGCCGCTCAAGCCACCGCCGCGCAAGCTGCCCTGCACCACGCCGTCGGTCACGCCGCGGCGTTTGAAGGCCTGCTCGAGCTGTGCGACGGTCATGTCGCTCACGACCCAGCCTGGTTGCGCGTAGTTGATTCGGTCGAGCTGGAACTCAAGCCCAAGCATGCGGGCCAGTTCGCGCTGCAGCCCATCGCCATCGGCTTTGGGCTGGCGTGATCGCTGCAGGAGCCGCAGGTCGGCATCCTCACCGGTACCGCCGATGCGCCCATCGGCACCCAACGAGACCAGCGAGAATCCATCGTCCAGCGCGATGATGGCCAGCGGCTGTCCCCAGGCATCGATCGAGGCCGCCTTGATCCATGCAGGCACACGAGAGTCATCGATGCCCGCGTGCCCGGCGACTCGATCGATCGTGGGCACGGCGCCATCGGCTCGCCAGGTCGCATCGATGCGGTCGCGCAGCCACAGCATGCTCGCCCGCGTGGACGCCACGCGGGACGCCGCATCGCTGCCACCGGGCGCAGCAGCTCCAGTCGGGAAGACCGACTCATAGAGCACGAGGTCGTGCGCATCAAGGATGGCCTGCACGCCTTGGTAGTAGTCGGCTGTACCGATGTGCGCCACGCCCACAAGCGTGATCGAGGGTGCACCATCACGCGTGAAGGTCCGGGTCGCTGTTTCCAGCGCCTCCCTCCCGTCGCTTTCGGTCCTCGAGGTGGTCCATGCCTGATCGTCGAGCACGGGCCTGACGGTCGCCGCATCCTGCGCACGGGCAGGCATTGCAAACCACCACACCATCCCGGCCGCGGTGAGGAGCGCGAGGTGGACCGACCTGGGCTGCGTGGCGATCATGGCCATCCTGCTCACGCGGTAAAGGTCTGCGACGGGGCTTCGGTTGGTCGGGCCGTGCGGGCACGACGCGTTGGGAAGCCAGTCTTGGCTGCGGCGATCAAAGTTTCCAGTCGACCGATCGCACGGTCGGACTGGGCCTTGAATGCCATGTACGGGAAGAGCGTGACGAGGGCCACCACGAGGCCGGTCGCCGTGGCGATCAGCGCCTCGGAGATGCCGTTGCTCACCAAGCGCGGATCCGCGAGCGTGTCCTCTCCGCCGAGCACGCCGAAGCTGTCGATGATGCCGAGCACCGTCCCGAGGATCCCGAACATGGGCGCGCCCGTGATGATCGCGCTCATGAGCACGCTGAAGCGCTCGAGCCGTGGCCGCTGGTTCTCGACGACCGCGAGCGCATGCGCATCGTCGGTCCCCTCATCGAGCATGCCACCCGCCACGTCGGCGTACAGGTTGTCGCCGGCCCGGTCCATGCTGCGCACGCCGTCCTCGTCCGCATTGCGCAGCCGCGTCACGACGGTGTCGTATTCGCGCAAGCCCCGGGGCCCGTGAAGCCTGATCCAGAAGAGCGTTCGCTCCACCGTGGCGGTCACGCTGATGATGCTCAGCACGAGCAGCGGCCACATGACGAAGCCGCCGTGATTCATGAACTTCAGGAAGTGAGCGGCAGGTCCCATGGATCGTGGCATCATAGGGACACTGCCGCGTTACACTCGCTCGGTGACCATGACCACGCAGCCGGATGTGTTCGACCAACAGGACCTTGCCGCGATCGAAGCGCGCCTGGCCCACCATGTGGCCCATGCCGAGTATGCGCCGAACCTGCGCAGCGCCGTCGAGTACGCCCTCTTGGGTGGCGGCAAGCGCCTGCGGCCCACGTTGGTGCTGGCCTGTGCGCGAGCCTCCGGCGGGCTGATCGATGACGCGCTCGACGCTGCCGCCGCGATCGAAATGGTGCATGCCTTCAGCCTGGTGCACGATGACCTGCCCGCGCTCGACAACGATGACCTCAGGCGTGGCCGCCCAACGCTCCACCGGGCGATGGGCGAGGCGATGGCGATCTTGGCCGGCGACGCGCTGCTGGCGCTCGCCTTTCAGGCAGCATCAGCGTCGCCGCGCGGCGCAATCCGGATCGTGATGGAGCTCAGCCGCGCCACCAACGCCATGATCACCGGCCAGGTGCATGACACCCTCGGGGGCTTCCCCACCGACATGAGCGCCGTGGATCGGCTCGAACGAATCCATGCGAACAAGACCGGCGCCCTGATGGTCTGCTCGTGCCGGATGGGTGCTCTGAGTGCAGGTGCCCCCGAGCAGCTCCTGGGACGACTGACGCAGTGGGGCACGCTGAACGGCGTGATGTTCCAAGCGGTCGATGACCTGATCGACGAGACCCAGACGGCTGAACATGCCGGCAAGGCGGTCGGCAAGGACCGCGACGCAGGCAAACTCACCTACCCGACCGTTCATGGCCTTGAGCGCACGCGCAGCGAGATCGAGCGGCTTCGGGCCGAGGCGTTGGCGACCATCGCCCCGCTGGGGCCCGCTGGCGAATCGCTCGGTCGGCTGACCGACTTCCTCGCCGGCCGGACGCGCTGAGCCGGGGAATCGGGCCGCTCGTCCCAATCCAACGGTGCGCAATCGTCGAAGCCGTCTAGACTTGTCCGACTCTCGAGAACCGACCATGGCCCACCTGCCAACGATCCAATCACCCGCCGACCTCCGACGCCTGAGCATCGCCCAGCTGCAGGACCTCTGCGCCGAGATTCGCACAGCGATCTGCGATCAGGTCTCCCGCAGTGGCGGCCACCTGGCACCGAACCTTGGCGTGGTCGAGCTGACCGTGGCCATGCACTACGTGTTCGACTTCGGGCACGATCGCTTGCTGTTCGATGTCGGCCACCAGTGCTATACGCACAAGTTGCTGACCGGTCGTCAACACCTCTTGCCCAAGCTGCGCCAGCGCGACGGCATGGCCGGGTTCCCGGCGCCCGTCGAGAGTCCGTACGACCTCTTCAGCGTGGGCCACGCCGGTACGGCCATCAGCACCGCCGTGGGCATGGCGCGCGGCGATTCG